>CAZVWF010000058.1:0-17899 GCA_964630795.1 uncultured Woeseia sp.
TTTTTTTTTTTTTTTGTTTCTTTCTTCCGTGCTTGGGGGTCGGGGCGGCGCCCCCCCCCCCCCCCCCCCCCCCCCCGCCGCAATCAGGAGTCGCTCTTGCGAGCGTTAATGAAATCGATCGCCTGCTGAACCGTGGTGATCTTTTCGGCTTCCTCGTCCGGAATCTCCGTCTCGAATTCTTCTTCGAGCGCCATCACCAGTTCAACGGTATCCAGCGAGTCTGCACCCAGATCATCGACGAATGAAGCGTCGTTGGTGACTTCATCTTCTTTGACACCAAGCTGCTCTGCAACGATGCCCTTAACCTGCTCTTCGATACTGCTCATTGTTATCACTTCTCCTTAAGAAGAGATGCTCAAAATCTGTCCGGAGCCTCCCTGAGGCGGTTTCCGCGCGGTCCCCAATATCTGCCGCAATCCAAGTCGCATAACCGTAGTAAGCCCCTGCATCCGGGCATCGATCGTGCATAAGCCATTGATATTTCAAGCCCACCATGGGCGTGGGTCGGTATTGTATGTGAATCCGAAAAGGCAATCTAGCACCAATTGGTGCCAATTAGTCCATCAACATGCCACCATTTACGTGCAGCGTTTCGCCCGTGATATAGCCCCCGGCCGGCGACGCCAGAAAAGCTACCGCGGCGGCAATATCCTCGACATCACCGAGGCGTCCGAGCGGAACCTGCCCGAGCATGGCAGCCTTTTGCTCTTCCGGTAATACGCTGGTCATATCGGTATCGATGAAACCGGGGGCCACGACATTAACCGTGATATTGCGTGAGCCGACTTCGCGTGCCAGCGACTTCGAGAAGCCGATGATACCCGCCTTGGCAGCGCCATAGTTAGCCTGCCCGGCATTGCCCATGATGCCGATAACCGATGCGATGTTGATGATACGTCCACCTTTCGCTTTCATCATGCCCCGCAAGACAGCTTTGCTGACACGGAATATGCCGGACAGGTTTGTCGAGATGACATCGTCCCACTCTTCAGTCTTCATTCGCATCAGCAGATTGTCACGCGTTATGCCGGCATTGTTGACGACAATTGTCGGTGGACCTTCATTGCCCTGGATATCCTTGATTGCTTCTGCGACAGAATCATCGCTGGACACATCCAGCACGAGACCCCGGCCGGCACTACCAAGCGCGGTCGTAATTGCCTCGGCACCGCCGGCACTCGTTGCCGTGCCGATCACCTGCGCGCCGGCATCGGCCAGCATATTTGCAATGGCGGCCCCGATGCCACGCGAGGCACCCGTGACCAGGGCAACCTGCCCTTCAAGCGCGTTGTCATTTATCACAGTCATTCGCTGGCTCCATTCATTGCTGTTTGCAGTGCATCCGTCGAGTCGATACAGGCAGCACTGACGCTACGATCGATACGCCGCACCAGTCCGGCCAGCACTTTGCCAGGCCCGCACTCGATTATTGAATCCACACCGCTGGCTTGCATGTGATTGATCACATTGACCCAGCGAACCGGGCTGTATAGCTGCGCCTGCATCCGCGCGCGCATGTCTTCGGCATCCGCGTACGGCGTGCCGTCCACGGAAGAAATCACGGTAACCTCCGGGTCGGTGAAGGCGGACGCCTGAATCAGCCCCGCCAGTGTTTCGCCGGCCGGCCGCATCAGCGATGAGTGTGCCGGTACGCTGACCGCCAGCATCATGGCGCGTCGTGCACCCGCGGCCTGCGCTAATTCGATCAGCTTCTCGATGCCCGGCTTGTCCCCTGCGACCACAACCTGGCTCGGGGTATTGAAATTTGCGGCTTCCGCGACGCCGGCTTCCGACGCCGTCTGGCAAGCCTCGACGACGCCTTCATCGTCCAGCCCGATAATCGCCGCCATGGCACCCTCTCCGGCCGGCACGGCACCCTGCATCAGTTCTGCGCGTTTACGGACCAGGGAAACCGTGTCATGAAACGGCAATGCGCCCGAGGCCACGAGTGCGGAATACTCGCCGAGGCTGTGCCCCGCCATCATCGCGGGCGCATCGCCCCCCGCCTGTTGCCAGGCACGCCAGGTAGCAATACCCGCCGTCAGCATGGCGGGCTGGGTATTCACGGTTTCGTCGAGGGCCTCTTTCGGCCCATCCTTGACCAGGGCATACATGTCGAAGCCCAGCGCATCGCTGGCTTCTTCATAGGTTTCCCTGACAATCGGATGTTCGGCGGCAAGGTTTTCCTGCATGCCTACGGACTGGGAACCCTGGCCCGGGAATACGAATGCAACGGTCAAAGCGGATCTCCACAGTTCAGGTGGACGGGGATTATATAGAGCGCTTGCCTCCGGCACTACGCCCGGCCGCAAACGCAGCTGCTACACCGCCCACGGCGCCGAACAGATGGGCATTGACGACGACCGCACCACCGGACACCGATTCCGAGCCCGGCAGCGGCCCCGCGAATTGCTCCCACGCCAGCTTGCCGACCACGATGACGCCGATGATCACAGACTCCGATGGCAGAACCGGGTAGCCACGAATCGTGCCAGCGACCAGTAATCCGTGCAGCACACCGGACAGGCCGACGTACCAGAGCAGGAATTCGTCGATAAACCAGAAGCAGGCCGTAGTGACAGCCGCAATGATGGCAATCACCAGCAACCACTGTGACCGGCTGAAATAGCGGCCAACCAGTAACCAGACTAGCACCAGCCCAGCGAGGTTCAAGATCAGGTGAGTTGTACCGAGATGCACAAAATGCCCGGTAATCAGGCGCCAGTACTCGCCGTCCTCGATCAGCAGGCGATCATATCGAAAGGTTTCGCGGCCAGCATCGCCGAACACCGCAAATAAGCCGCAGACGACGATCAACAGCGCAGCAATCTGCCAGTGCACGCCTGCCTGCAGGAAGTTCTGCCAATAATTTTGACGACGCTGGAATAACCCCATGTTTGATATACTGACGTTTAATCTGATAGAGAGTCAATGCGGCGCGAAGCCGCAACGGCACATTCTGCATTGGAGCAATTCGCAGTGGGCAGCAAATTGAATCACCAATTAAATCGCCGGCAACGCGGCTTTACGCTGATCGAGATCATGGTCGTCGTCATTATCCTGGGCATCCTGGCGGCCATCGTAGCCCCTAACGTAATCGGCAGAATTGACGATGCACAGGTCACCCGGGTTCAGCAGGACATTCGTGGTATCGAGAATGCACTGAAATTCTACAGGCTGGACAACTTCGCCTATCCGACTTCGGAACAGGGCCTCGAAGCGCTGGTAACCAAGCCGGCAGACCCGAATATTCGCAACTGGAAGCCCGGCGGTTACCTCGACCGATTGCCGAAAGACCCCTGGGGCAACGACTATCAATACCTGAACCCGGGTCAGAACGGCGAAATCGACATCTTCACTTTTGGCCGGGACGGGCGCCCCGGTGGCGAAGACATCGATAGCGACCTCGGAAACTGGAACCTGGAGTAACCGGCCCGGTCCCGGACGCCTCCATCGTGCAAGTCCGCCCTGAACATCGCAGACCGCCCAGCCTGAAACACGGCCGTGCATTCACGCTGATCGAAATCCTCGTCGTCATGGTCATTGTCGGCATCCTGATGGCCGTCGCTTTCCTGTCGTTCGGCATCCTTGGTAACGACGACAACATGGACCGGGAGGCGCGCCGCCTGTCCTCCCTGATTCAACTCGTCACCGACGAAGCTACTACCCAGGGACGGGACTTTGGCGTGGAATTCATGACCGTCGGCTATCGATTCGTCGAGCACGACCCCCTTTTGGATCAGTGGTTCGAAGTCATCGGCGACGACTACCTGGTACAGCGCACTCTCGAAGAAGGTATGGAATTCGAGCTGACACTCGAAGAACGACGGATCCTATTGCATACCGAAGCACAGGAAACTGCGCGTGAGGAGGTGGAAGAGGAAGAGCCATTACTGGTCAACAGGCTCGAAAACAGGGACCTGACTGATGACTATCTGCCACATGTGCTGATCCTGTCGAGCGGCGATGTCACGCCATTCGAGTTACGAATGATTCGTGACGCGGACCGCAGAGAACTCCTGTTAACCCTGTCGCTGGCAGGCGAACTTGAAATTCTTCAGGATGACGATGTCGTCTTTTAGAAAGAGTCGCGGCTTCACGCTGATCGAGGTCATGGTTGCCCTCGTGGTCGCTGCGCTCGCCCTGGTCGCCGTGATGGCCAGCATCAGCCAGATGATCGATGCCGGCACCGCGATGCGCGATCGAACCTATGCGTCATGGATCGCGCAAAACAAGATAGCCGAACTTCGACTCGCCAATACTGAACCCGAAGTCAGCACATCGAACGGCGAGGTCGAGTTCGCCGGGCTCGAATGGGGCTGGACGGCGACAATTTCCGAAACCGGCGTGCAATATCTTTATCGCGTCGATGTCGGCGTTGCGTTTGCCGGCAGCGATGACGTGGTCCGCACGGTAACCGGGTTTATTGGCGAGCCCGGTATCCCGGGAGAAGCGAACCGGGCGTGGAGCCAGGGCGGTCAGGCGATCGGTGAAGATCAGTGATTCGTCAGCGCGCATTCACATTGATCGAAGTCCTGGTCGCTATGGCCGTCTTTGCCGTGCTGGCCGGTTTTGCATACAGCACCCTGGGCCAGACACTGCTCAGCGCGGAGATCCTGAACGAACGAATGGATCGTCTTCAGGCGCTGCAGCGCACGATGCGCCTTCTGACAGATGACCTTCAACAGCTGGCACCCCGACCGATCCGCGATGAACTCGGTGACAATCTGCGCCCTGCCCTCGACACCGGCTTCCAATCCGGATTTGCACTGGAGCTGACCCGTAGCGGATGGAGCAATCCCATCGTTCTGCCCCGCAGCACACAACAACGGGCCGCCTATCGCATCGAGGACGGCGAACTGATTCGCTTTCACTGGTATACGCTCGACCGGACGCTGAGCAACGAACCGGTCAGCGTAACTTTGCTGGACGGCGTGGAAGGCCTTCAGTTTCGCTTCCTGGTCGACAGCAACGACTACACCGAGCAGTGGCCCCCGCTGAACCTGCCAGGCGCAGTTGGGGCACGACAACGACCTCGAGCCGTAGAAGTGACCCTGCTTCTCGAAGAGGAAGGCGAAATTCGTCGGCTGATTGAGGTTGCACCATGAACCTGCCACGCCGCATGGGCGGACGCCGCGACCGTGGCGTTGCGTTGATCACTGCGATGTTGATTTCGGCAATCGCAACGATGGTGGCTGCCAATCTCGCCTGGGACAATGCACTGGATGTGCGCCGGACAACCGTGAATCTCGGCCGAGAGCAGGCGGTGCAGGTCGCATTGGGCGCGGAAAGCTGGGTAATCAGCATCCTGCAGCAGGACGGCAGCGACAATGGCACCGATCACCTGGGAGAAGTCTGGGCATCCGAACTCCCCGGCCTGCCGATCGAAGGAGGCGAGGTATTCGGCAGCGTCGAGGATTTGCAGGGCAAGTTCAATATCAACAATCTCATCGACCAGGAAGGACGCGTTGTGGAGCAATCGCTTCTGCAGTTTCAGCGACTCCTGAATGCACTAGGCATCGAACCGCAACTCGCCGGTATTACGGCAGACTGGATTGACAGCAATCTCGATGCGTCTTTCCCGGACGGCGCAGAGGACCCCATCTATACCGGGATGATCCCGCCTTACCGGACCCCCAACCAGCCGCTCTCCAGTGTCAGCGAGCTGGCGGCTATCGCAGGCATGGACCGGGCGATCTTTCGGGTCCTGGAGCCACATATCACTGCCCTGCCCGGGCGTACGACCATTAACGTCAATACCGCGACACCGGCGGTCCTTCAGTCGCTCGACGAAAACATTACCTTGTCCGATGTCGAGGGCTTACTGCAGGAGCGCGAGGGAGCCGGGTTTCCGGACCTCAGCGCTTCTTTCGGCACCCTGATTACACCGGAAATGTTGCTGCAGCTTTCTGACTCCACACGTTTTTTTCGATTGAAGGTCATCGTACGGATTGATACCGTTCGGGTCACTTTGTACAGCGTGTTGCAGCGTGCCACGAACACCGGCACGGTCACACCCATCCTGCGCAGCCTGGGAACAACCTGAAATGCCGGAATACCTGGTCATACGCATCGATCAGCACCAGATCCAGCTCGCCAACTGGATCGCTGTAGACGCATCTGGCACCCGGCGCAGTGACCCGTCAACAGGCACCTTGCAGGATGCGGCAGCAGACGTCGGGGAGCGTGAGGTCATCGTTCTCGTGCCGAGCGCCGAAGTATTGACCACGAGCGTCGATGTCCCGGTCAAAGGTGCGCGTCTGCTCGCGGCTTTGCCGTTCGCGCTCGAGGAACATCTCGCCCAGGATATCGAGGACCTCCATTTCGCCGCCGGCGTCCGGCGTTCGAACGGACGTACACCTGTGAGTATCGTCGCCCACGAGCGCATGGAGGAATGGTTGGCAGCGCTCGACTTCGCCGGCATCACCGCCAATGCGATCGTCGCCGAGAGCTATGGCCTTGCACGTATTCCGGGCACGATCAGCATGTTACTGACCGGCGACCTGGTATTCATCAATGACGGCAGCGATATTGAACTTGTCATGCAAGGCGTCAGTCCGGGTGACGCACTTGCTGCAATCGGCGCGCTCGACGATGGCGCTGAGAATGCGGAAGTAGATGCAGGCGCACCTTCTGCGTTGCCACGTCATGTCCTGGTCTATTGCGAACCTGACGATGACGAACGGTACCAGCACGACTGGATCGCCATGCGGCACGAACTGGACAGCGTCGACGTCAAGCTGTTGCCCGACGGCGTCATGCCCAGACTTGCGGTAACGGTCGCGACGGGTGCAGGCATTAATCTGCTGCAGGGACAATATGCACCCAAGAAGGAATATTCCGGCCTGTTTCGGCCCTGGCGGTATGCCGCAGCGCTTATCGTCGCCCTGGGCCTGATTGGTATTGGCGCAAAAGCCCTGGATCTTTATCTCCTGAAACAACAGGAGACGGAACTGCGGCAAACATTCAACTCCGAATACCGACAGATGTTACCCGGCGCGCCGGAAACGGACGACCCGGTGGCGGTCATAGACTCGCTGAAGCGACGGATCGGCAACGTAGAAACACCCCCTCTTTTTCTGCAGTCGATGGAGCAACTCGCACGCGCGATGCAGCAAAACCCGGCGGCGAATATCCAGGCCATCAGTTTCCGCGCCGGCGCCATCGATCTTCGTATTTCCGCACCTGACGTTGCAACGCTGGACAATGTCCAGCGCGTCATTGGTGAAAGTGGCCAGTTCCAGGCCGCAATCCAGTCCACCGATCAGGACGGCGACAAGTGGAATAGCCGTATTCGCATCCAGGAGGCCGGTACATGAAGAACTGGATTGCCTCCCTGGAAGCACGGGAAAGAATTTTCGTTGCGGCTGCGGCCGTCAGCCTCTTGTTCGCTGCCGGCTGGTTCGGCCTGTGGATACCGCTGGATACGAGCCACCTCACCGCCGAAGCACGGGTGGAGGAATGGAAACGTTCACTGGTGGAGTTGAGACCTATGCGGGGCCAGGTCCCGGTGACAGCCAATGGACGCCCCACGAACATAAACCCCAATCAGTCACTGGTGGTCATCGTCGACAACAGCCTGCGACAACGTGGCCTGAGCAATTCGCTGCAGCGCAGCCAGCCAACACCATCCGGCACCGGCATTCGGGTCGAGTTCGAGGGTGCCGCCTTTGATGACCTCATACTCTGGCTGGATGATCTTAATCGCCAGTATGGCCTGCAGGTCGAATCGGCCAATTTCAGCGTAGCCTCCAGCGAGAGCCCCGGCCGGGTCAACTCCAGCGTCACCCTCCAGCGCTAGCGACAACTACGCCGATGAGACGCATCGTCATTTCCGGATTGCTGGTCTTTGTGCTGGCCCTGGTCGTTACCTTTCCAGCAAGGGTCGCCTACCAGTGGTTTGCGTCGGCAGACGTCACATTGAGCGGCCTCTCGGGCTCCATCTGGAGTGGTACCGCAGCGGAAGGCCTGGCCGGTGGCGCGTATCTGAGAAATATCCGCTGGCGCATTAAACCTGCATCCCTGCTGGGCGGCAAACTCGCCTACGAAACTGCCGCGCGCCCGGTATCGGGTTCGATGAACGCCGATGTTGCCATCGGGCTGACGGGCAAGCTTTCACTGACGAACCTGAACGGCAGCGTGCCGCTCGACCGGGTTCATGATGCATTCCAAAAAGCCGGTATCAGCGGAAACCTCAGCCTCCAGTTCAGTGAAATCGTGCTGGAAAACGGCCTCCCGGTCGTCGCCATCGGCAGCGTCACGATTGCCAACCTCTCTTCCCGCGACTTGTCTGCTGGTGTCCTCGGCGACTACCGCGCAGAGTTTCAAACCAGCGGCGGTAATATCGCCGGTACAGTGAAAGAGGTTTCCGGTGTACTCGACATCGACGGCACGCTAACGATCAACCCGGATCGGAGCTATAGCCTGATCGGCGATGTCGCTGCCCGCCCGGGCGCACCACCATCGATCGGGCAACAACTCAGGTTCCTCGGCAGTGCCGACGATCAGGGCATGCGTCAGTTCAGGTTCGAGGGCCGGTTCTAAATTTCGACTTCGCAGAATGCCTGCAGCAAAGGAAAATACAGGGCCGCCCTGACGTCCACGTCATTCATCGCGCTGTAGATGCGGGCATATTTCGCCAATTGCGGACGGTAGCGATCCGACTCCTGTTGCAGGAATCCGGCGAGATCTCCACCTTCATGAGCACTGGTCTTGTAGTCGATGATCCAGTGCGTACCGTCATCATCAATGCGCACCCTGTCGATAACGATCGACTCGATAGTTCCGTCAACAACGCCCGTGAGGGGCAGTTCGGCGAAGCCCTCACCGGCCGTAATCCAGCGCCCCTGCTCGTCGCCAAGAACACCGTTAAGCGCATCCTCGACACGCTTGCAGACAGGATCCAGATCATCGGGGGCTACACCGAGAATCTCAGCCCAGCGGCGGGTAACCGGACGTAGCATGGTCAGTCCGTCTACCGTCACTTCAGTCCGGCCTTCACTGATCCGCTGTAGCCAGCGATGCACGATCGTTCCGGCGTGTCGCGCTGCGGAACCCACCCAATAGTACTCAACCGGTTTTTCCGCGCTGTCGACGTCCGGTACGTTATTACCATGAGCGCCCGGCACATCTGCAACCTGCGGTGGCTGCCAGAGACCGTTCATTCGTCGCAGTCCCGGCAGGACGTAGCGTTCGGCCTCATCGATGTCACCGGCGAGACTGATGCGCTCCGCTGCCGCAAAAGCACGCTCGAAATCGCTGGCCAGGACAGGCCACAGCCGTGCCAACAGGGAGCCTGCCACCGGATCTCTGAGAGATTCCCCGTCGGGCGCGATTGACACGCTGCCAACCAGTTGCAAAGACTGTCGCGCTCGCGTGCAGGCGACGTAAAGCAAGCGATCCTGCTCCAGCCGATTCTTGTCCTTCTCTGTTTCGTCGATGTAGCGATGCAGTGGATCATTCTCGATCGCAGCACGTGGACCGACGGGACTGACGATCATCACATCGCGCCCAACCCGATCGGGCAAATTCAGCCAGCTCAGCACTTCCTTGTTACTACCCCGGGTAGTTCGCCCCAGTGCCGGCAACACGACGTGGTCGAATTGCAATCCCTTGGACTTGTGCATGGTCATGATTTGCAATCGACACTGACTGTCGACGGTGCTCGACACACGTTCATCGTCAAGCCGTGATTCCAGTTCCCTTACATCGGGCAAGGTTCCTGCAACCTCGATCTGATCGATGGTCTCCAGGAAGCGATGCACGTTCGCCAATTGCTCGACGTCTTGCAATAAAGCCGGACCACCAGTTGCATGCCACGCCAGCTCTACCGTTTCACGTAGCGTTCGAACGGGATCTGCCGCCAGGAACGGACGCAAAATATCCAGCAACGCAGATAGCCTGCTCTGCCCGTCCGCCGACATATGCTCCAGGCGACCACGGTCGTCACTAAGCTCAAGTACCGTGTGCCGCGTATCGTTCCTGACCAGCGCGTGAATATCCCGCCAGCAAAGTCCCGCCGCGGGACCCCGCAGCAATGCAAGCCAGGCCAGCCGATCGCCGGCGTGGCAGAGCGCCCGGGTCAGTGCGATCAGGTCGATGATCTCCGGTAGATCCGTCAGGCGCTCGATCTCCACAGCCTGATATTGAATCCCGGCTTGCCGCAGCCGGGGCAGCAAGAAAGTCAGCTGTGCACGACTCCGAACGAGCACCGCGACATCCTCGGTTTCATTCTCCTGCAGGCATTGCTCGATAACGCGCAAGGTATACGCCGCTTCTCCATCCGCGTCCGTGTCAAATAGGGCATGAATCTCATGCTTGCCGGTTCCGGCCTTCTCCTCAATCGGCACGGATTCCGCATACGAAATTGCGCCGGCGGGGACGTCGTCGCGAACCGGAAAGACATTGCCGAATACGGTATTAAACCAGTGGACCAGGTTCTCGCCCGAACGAAAATTTCGTCGCAATGTCAGCGACTCTAGCGGGATAGCGCCAATACCCCGCTCTTTCGCCAGCAGGAATTCACCGACTTCAGCATCACGAAATCGATAGATCGATTGCATGGGATCACCAACACAAAAGATTGTACGACCGTCGCCCGGCGACCAGCCGGCAGTCAACTTCCACAGCAGTCTGTATTGGGCAATCGACGTATCCTGCATCTCGTCGATCAGCAGGTGCGCAATCTGGTAGTCCAGCATGAGCGCCATGTCACCGGGCGCGTCACTGCTGCCCAGTGCACGACCCGCCGAGAGGGCGACCTCGTTGTGATCGGTAATGCCATTCTCACCGAAAAGACGCCGCAATTCGGCAACCGCCAGTGGCAATAACTCAAACAATGCAAGCAACACCTGCCACTGCCCTTCTTCATACTTCGGTTCGGGTAGCCGCCGGCATCGATCGAGGGCGTTACGAAATCCGGATATATCCCGAAGCGTATCGACAATACTGAACAAGGCATCCTTCGGCGCCTTGTTCCCAGCCGGAAATCCATCGTTTTTCGTTACCTGTTTTCTCCACTCACCTTTTTGAGTGAGCATGAGGTTGGCGAGCGCATGCCAGCGGACCCTGTCACCTGCGTCCGCGGACGGCAGCTCGCCAGTGTCAGCGAAACATGCTAACAAGTGCTCCGGCTTATCGGCGTCGATCAGGTTTTGCGCTGCAGACCGCAATAAAGGCAGTAGTTTCGTCTTGGCTATAGCCGGCAGCATTCTGTCAACCTGGGCAAGGTGACGTTCAACGACATCAGCAATATTGGCCTCAAGTGCTTGCCGCACTTTCTCCGCGTCGGACGTGTCTTGTATGCCCGCACCAATGATGGCAAGCCATTGTTCACGCGCTCCAAGCATGCGCGCGAGGTATGCGATATACAGACCACTGTTATTGTCGAGATGCTCGAGTACCCGCTCAACGGCCCTGGCGGAAGCATCCTTCAATGCGAGGTGATCGAGCGTCGCAGCAGCAGCACCCCGATACAGCGCACCCATTTCCGCATCTGCCACAGTCGTACCGGCGCCGCCGAGGCCAGAGCTGAGTGGTAGCGAGCGCGCAATACCTGCGCCAAACGCATCGACGGTTTCGATCCGCATCCGTCCTGGCGACTGAATAAGGTGCCATTGATTTTCCGCGTCTCGTTTCAGCACCGATCCTGCCAGTGATAATGTCTTTTGCTCGTGCCGGGTCTCGGCCACGACACCATCGCGCGCATTACGCAACGCAGCCAGCACCCGATTCCGCATTTCCTGCGCAGCCTTGCGGGTGAATGTGATTGCGAGCACTTCCTCCGGGTGTTCGACGATTGCCAGCAGGCACAGGTAGCGTTGAATCAGAAGCTCTGTTTTTCCAGACCCGGCTGGTGCCTGCACAATGAATGACCGGGCAACATCCAGCGCATCATCCCGCGCATCGATATCACCCTGCAGCAGTCTCGGGTCAACTGACACGTTTCAGCTCCTCGAGACGGCTGAGGATATTCAGGGTCCTGCCCTCGGACGCGTGCTGCTGGATATCAATGCTTGCATCACCGGCAGCGAGGCCGGCAACAACCGCATGAAGCGCCTCACACCAATCACCCAGCTTCTCGGGCCAGTCAGGGTCTGCCTTCCTGCGCCATCCCTCCCCTGCGCCACGCAGGACGACTTCCTTCGGATCGACGTTGATGAAAAGCATGCCGGCAACCTCGGACTGCAATGCGTCTGCATACGCAACCAGCTGCATATCCTTGAGCGAACCGTTCTGGGCAAGAAAGGTCTTTGTCGCGCCGGTCTTGTAATCCACAACCAGGCATCGTCCGTCGGGCAGTTGATCGATTCGGTCTATCCGGAAACCGAGCGTCAGGCCGGCATGGCGGTACTCAACGCACTTCTCAACCTCAGTAACCGCGAATGCAGGTCGCATGGATTCCCTCACCAGGAAATCAGCGAGCAACTTGTGGAGCCTGCGCCTTTCCAGCCCGATGATTCGTTGCAGAACCGCATCCGCATGACGGCCCTGGCTTTCAAGCGCTGCATCAATGGCACTGCCAACACGCCGTGTTCTTTCTTCATCGGACCAGCTCGCCATCGCAGCCTGATCGGGGCGGTCTGTCAACAGGTTGTGCAATGCATTGTGAATGATGCTCCCGCGCACGCTCGGCGAAAGTCCGGTCACATACGGATCCGGCGTTCGGACGCCAAGTCGGCCGAATACGAAAGCGCTGAACGGCTCTTTGTACTGTCGCTGAATCGTGTATGCACCACCTCGCACCTTCTCGTCAGCGCTGACTGGCGGGGCCTGATCGTTCTCGACAAGCACCGTGTCCATCTGACCAACAAACGATGCGGCCGCCCATCCCGGATCAACGAGTCCCTCAAGATCGGCAGCGGACGCAGAATCGATCCCGTCCAGCAATGTGCTCGCCGTCAGCTCTGCATCTTCACGCGCTTCCGACCAACTCAATACGCAGGCTGGTGCGGCACCGGTCAGACGCTCCAGGAGACGGCGGGCAAATGCCAGCGTATCGGCCGGCGTCGCGTCCGGCATATTGCGTTCCCGCTGCAAGGCCCGCGAGATAAATGGCAAGGGCCGCGACGTTGGCGGCCATTGCGTTGCATCCATGCCGCAAACCCAAACCCGGTCGAATTCCATGCCGAAAGCTTCGAGCGGCCCAAGCACCTGAACCGCACCTCGTCCCGATTCCGGCTGCCACACGGTCTCGGCCGCCAATGACGAAATCCGGGCGACCGCCTCCGCCCAGCTCAGGTTCTCCGCAACGGCTTCGATCTGCGCGAAGTCATTGAGCAGCTCTCGCCAGCGATTAACCAGTTGAAATGCCTTGCTGTCCTGCGGTCCAGGTCCGGGCCATCCCGCCTGCTCCAGCACGGCGTCCACACGCTTGACCCACTCAATCGGCGCCAGCCGTTCATCCCCCGACGCTGCCGCGTAAGCTGCCAGGCTGTCCGCCAGCTCGACAAAGGCGCAAGCATCGGGAGTGTCATCCCGCCCGGCCGTGACGGCACGAATCTCGGCCGGCGTCCATTCCCGATCCGGGTACGACCGCAATGCAAGCTCCAGGCGTGCACGCCCTCCTTTCTCAGCGCTGCCCATCAAGTTGCTACGCAGTAAAATGCCAATCTCGGCACCCGGCAGTCCCCGGGTAACCCAGCGCAGCAATAACAATGCGAGAGCAATGCCGGGATAGTCGGCCAGCCTGCGGCCAAACGAAACATTTGCCGCTGCCCGGTGCGCCGGTCGCCCATACTGCCAACCCGGTACCAACCCTTCCCGTATCAGTCGCGCAGTCCGGTCGGCAGCGTTCTCCAGCCCCGGTACCACGATGGCTATTCTGGTCGAGGGGGCGGATGCCAGCACCTGTTGCGCCCATCGCCCGGCCGCGCGTAATTCCGCCGATTCGTCAGCAAATGAAACGATCCGGATACGCTGTGAGCGCTCCGCAGCCGGCACCTCGGTTACCCGGCAGCCCTGGTCCGCGAGTACCCCCAATATCTCGGCAGCGGCTGGACTGCGTCGATCAAAGCCGGCCACCGCAAGCTGCCCCGGCGCCAGCGAGGGATCGGCTCGAAGCAGCTTCGATACCGCAGCCGGTATACCGCCGGGGTCAGTCCAGCCTTTCTTCTGCAGGCGTTTCGCATATTCCTTGGCGGCGGCGGCGAACAATCGCTCATCGTCGGTCGATGCCGCTGCAGCGAGAGCACCGACCCCCACCTCCCACTCGCAAAGTCGCTGCCAGGCGAGCGACGCTTGCCGCACCACGCCGCCAACACTCAGAACCCCATCCGGCACCCGACCTGCCAGGCATTGCTCCCACAGGATCGAGACGGATAAGGCATTCAACCTTTGCGGTACCAGCGACGGATCGTCTGCATTGGCCAGCAACCCGGACAACCAGTCTGGCCAGTAATGTATCGACGGCGTCTCCCAGGCCAGCTTGCCCGCCGCAGTCTGACGTTCGGACCAGGCATCAACGAGGTCCCGCGCCAGTCGCCGACTGCCCGTCACCACGGAGGCACCGTTGGTAAGTTGCTCCTCCAGCCACGGGTATCGTCTATCAGCAGCGGAATCCGTCATCTAGATAACGCCGTCCTGCCTGAGGCGGGCAATCGCCTCCGCATCCAGGCCAAGCGCTTCCGCCAGGACATCGTCCGTGTGTTCGCCCAGGGCGGGTGGCGCACGACGATAGTCGACAGGTGTGTCGGAGAAATGCACTGGATTGGACACAGTAGGGACCGGTGTTCCGTCGGTGCGGGCGAGCGATCTGACAAAGTTACGCTCTTCCGCAAACGCGTCGGTCAGGACATCCCCTACGTTCTGGATCGGACCCGCAGGCACACCGGACGCAGCCAGGGACTCAAGCCAGTGCGCCACGCCGTGCTGAATCAATTCTGCCGCCAGGATGTCCACCAGTGTGTTTCGATTACTGACGCGTGCAGCATTGGTTGCGAAGCGCTTGTCCGTCCCGATGTGTGGCAGGCCGAGACACTGGCAAAAGGATTGAAACTGGCGGTCATTACCAATCGCCACCATAAGATATCCGTCCTGGCAGGCAAACACCTGGTAAGGCACCAGGTTCGGATGCGCGGTTCCCAGGCGCTCGGGAACTTCATTACCCACAAGATAATTCATATTCTGATTGGCGAGCCAGGCCACCTGGCTGTCGTACAGCGGCACATCGATGTGCTGACCGACGCCCGACCTGTCGCGTTCAACCAGGGCGGCAAGAATGGCCGAGGCGGCGTACATCCCCGCCATGATGTCGGCAATGGCCACTCCAACTTTTTGCGGCACCCCTTCGGGCTCACCGGTGATGCTCATGAGCCCCCCTGACGCCTGGATCATGGCGTCGTAACCAGGCTCCAACGCCCTGGTGCCCTGCTGGCCGTAAGCGGTGATTGAACAGTAGATGAGCCCCGGAATGTCCTCGCTCAGTGCGTCATAGTCGAGACCGAATTTCTCCATGGTCCCGACCTTGAAATTTTCCATGATGATATCGGACTCCGCCGCCAGCGAGCGCACCAGTGCGGCGCCATCGGGATGTCCTAAATCGATCGTAACCGACCGCTTGTTGCGATTTGCGGACAGGAAGTAGGCAGCATCACCGATTTCTTCACCGCTTGCATCACGCAACCATGGGGGCCCCCATGCGCGCGTGTCATCACCGACTGCGGGCCGCTCTACCTTGATGACTGACGCACCATAATCCGCCAACAATTGACTGGCCCAGGGACCGGCCAGCACCCGGGTCAGGTCAAGGACACGAATTCCGTGCAACGGACCGTTAGTTGGAGAGTCTTCAGCAGTGGACATTGCCGGAGAATTGTCGGGGTCCAGCCACGGAACCGCAAGCAAAATAAAACCCGACCACCCATTGGGTGGTCGGGCGGGTCCGCACGGAGATTGCGGATTGCGTGGCTGGATCGGCGTTAGCCAATCTCGCCTAGCTCTTCAACCTCGGCACCATCCAGTTCTGGTGGTGTCGGGTCCTGTAGTTCGGGCCGTTCTTTCTTGCCATATCGATACAAGAGTTCTTCGGCCTGGTCCGGGGTGATACGCATAATGCCCCGGATGCTGGCACTGGCATCGCCGAATGTGCTGAAAACCAGGCGGTCTCCGCCATACGGGCAAAGCGAGGCATCTCTCGAATTCACACCAATCTGGTGGGAACTGCGCAGCTGGAACGACGACGCCACAAGTGTCACGTAGTAAAGACGCTTGCCGCCACCCTCGATGATAAGCCTGCTACGATCCAGCACCGTATAGTCTCGGATAGTCCGGATCGAGATGCAATCAGAACCGGCCTCGGTGAGGTCCCTGGGCGAACGCGATTCACGTTCGGTGGTGGCGCACGAAGCTAATAAAGCACTTAAAAGACCAAGTATAACCTTCTGTTTTAATTCCTTTTCTATTGATTTCATACAACCCTCTAACCCGTCATTCTGCCCGCCGAATCATGACCCAATTAATTCGCTTTGACTGCTAGAAATTACATTAAGTTTATCGCAAATCCGCAGCCAGCACGGCAGATTTAGGCCGGCTTCTCTACCTCGACAGGGCGGTTTTCGTCCCGGATCCACTCGCTCCAGGACCCCACATAAACCCTCGGCGCCGGCAGGCCCGCGAGGTGGGCCGAAAGTACCAGGTGACAGGCCGTCACGCCCGATCCGCACATCACCACGGGGGCTATTCCCGGACCTTCGGCCAGGAACTCCTGCCAGATAATCCGCAGAGCCTCTGGAGAACGCCACAATCCGTCCTCATCCAGGTTGACGCCCAGAGGCTGATTTCTTGCTCCTGGCACATGTCCGGCGATCGCATCTATCGGCTCAACCTCGCCACGAAAACGGGCGGCGTCGCGTGCATCGATCAGGTGCAGGCCCTCTCCGGCGCCAACAGCACGCGCAATCTCTTCTGTAGTAGCGACAACTGACGCATCGGCAGTGGCCGAGAAATCCCCCTGGTTCACGTCTGCAGTACCTGCCTCCAGTGAACCGCCCTGCGCGATCCATGCCGCGATACCACCATCGAGTACGGCGACCCGCTCGTGACCGAGCCAGAATTTAAGCATCCACCAAAGTCGCACAGCGAGGGAGCCATTGCCGTAGTCGTAAACCACGACCTTGCTGTTGTTACTGACACCCCAGTCGCGCAGTTTGCCGATGAATTCACCGGCATCAGGCAACGGATGACGCCCCGATGTGGGACTGATCGCACTGGCGAGATCATCATCCATGTGCGCGAAGGATGCCCCGGGAATATGCCCCGCCAGGTAGTCTGCCGGTCCTTTTTGAGGGTCGAAGAGATCAAACCGCGTGTCTATGACCCGGCAATCCCCGGAGTGCAACATTGATTTCAGGTCGGCAACATCGATCAGGTCAGCAAAGCGTGTCATCAGGGGTCAGGTCCTTTGTCTATTGCGGCACATTCAATGATTTTGGCATTTCCCGCCTTGTACACGGGTTGCGTGTCGGACACAATATCGCCCGTGGCATTCCCGGCCGCACACAAATCTGGACAGGCAGAAAACAGGAGTCCGTAAGTGGAGAAGATCCTAGTGGGCCTGAAACGCGTCGTTGACTACAACGTCAGGGTGCGGGTCAGGTCGGATGGCAGCGGCGTCGAGACCGACGGCGTGAAAATGAGCATTAACCCGTTCGACGAGATCGCACTCGAGGAAGCGCTTCGCATTAAAGAGCGTGGCGAAGCCAGCGAGGTGATTGTCGTATCCATGGGTAACGCCGATGCACAGCAGCAATTGCGCACCGGCCTGGCGATGGGCGCAGATCGCGCCATCCTGGTCAATTCGGACACGGCGCCTGACCCCCTGACTGCGGCGAAGACATTGCTCGCGCTCATCGAGAAGGAAGGTATCGACCTGGTCATCCTCGGCAAGCAGGCCATCGACGAT
>CAZVWF010000059.1:0-16742 GCA_964630795.1 uncultured Woeseia sp.
CGTGATCACACTTACCTGCTTTTCGGCACTTCTTCACCGGTTATCGGCGTGTAGTGGGTCAGCTCCGCTTGAAACTGCAGCTTTCCCTTACGATGCTGCTCGATGATGACTGGCAGAAACCCCAACTCGTCAACGCACCACAATGTCGTCACGCGCGATGAGCCTTCCGCCTGGTGCTGGACGCCGATTGCCTCGAAGCTGCCGAACGGAACCTGGACTGTTTTACTGCCAATGTTCATAACCGACAGCGGCTTAAATTTTTCTGCGTCCTGCAGGAAGTAATCGCTGCGATGAATATCGCTGCTCAGGTCGTGCATCAGGCCGTAACGCAACGAAACACGATCGTGAACCGGGCCGTCAATGCCGGCTTCAAACGGTTCGCCATTCATCAAGCCAATGATCAGGCCTGCCTCCCAGTCGAACCGGAAGTCGATCGTTTCCTTGTCACGAGTCAAACCATCGTTTGACACGAAATGACTGGGGCGCAAGCCGTTTGCAAAATAAGCGAAGCGGGAACTCTCGCGAATTTCCCCGCGCGCAAAGATGCGAGAGATGCCGGTGGCCCGAATCGATGACTCGGCAACATAACCGCCATCGATCGCGGATAATGAAGTCTGCAGCTTGCCACCAAGGACGCTGATTTTTATGTTGTATTCGGCGGTATGCGGCGTGAGCGCCAGGGCTGTATCGGCAGAGGCGACACCGGCAAAGGCCGGCAACAGTAAATACGAAAAAACGAGGCGGCTGAGGAAACGTAGTGATGACATCCTATTTCGATCCCAACTCCAGGATCTGTTTGGACTCTGCCATCAATGCATTGGTTGCATATTGCATTTCCAGGCGGTATTCCTCGAGCTTGTCCATGGGCGTATCGCGAGGCACACAGACAGGCTCACCAACAGCCAGTACGATCTTCGCAAACGGCTTGGGAATCATGAAGTCATCCCAACGATTGAGGTACCAGGCACGATCCGCCGCGCAGGCCAACGGCACCATGGGTGTTCCCCCGATTCTCGCCATCAGCACCGCGCCTTGTTTGAATTCGTACTTCGGTCCATTCGGGCCGTCTGCCGTAGTTACGATGGCCACGCCATGCCTGATCTTCTCCTGCATATCGCGGAGCACCAGCGCACCTGTCTGGTTGGCCGAGCCTCGAATCACATAGGCACCCCAGGAACGGACGATGCGTTCCGGAACGTCCCCGTCGACTGACGCTGACACGAGGAAACAGGCCCGGAATCCACGCCGAATCCACAATCGCATCAACGCAGAACACAGCACGTGGTGCTGGTGCCAGTAGCAGGGCGCGTAAGTCGTTTGCTCATCCGCGATAATCCTGTCGGCGATATCCTGGCCGATGACCTTCTGGACGCGGCAGGTCGACGTGAGAGCCCACAGGATAAAACGCAGAACCGGCATTCCGATCGTGTAGTAGATACGCCGACCCACAGATAACCTGCGACGCGACCGACGGCTACGACGCGACTCGATATCGGAAAAGTCGGACCCGGATTCTGTATCGGACATTGCGTAACTCGTCGTCGAAAACGCCAACCCGGTGCCGATTTGCAAGGTCGCCAAATGATTCATGCCACCATTTTGACGCGGACCAGGTGAACCGTCGGTGAATGCGCGGTTCCACGACGAGTTTGCAGTATCGGTCGCGTGTCGGTCAATGTAGTATTGCGGCTGCCGGGGATGAGACCCTCATGGCTCCGACCTGCAAATCGCCAGTTTTTCATGACTTTACCGAATGAAGACAGCCGTATTCCACCCGGTCCTGACGGTCCGGTTGCATTGGGTGTCGACCCCGGGACACTGGGTGTCTTACTAGAGCTTCGGCGCGAGTATGGCGACATGATCTCAATCGTCACACCCAACGGACGGCAAGCCTGGTTCGTCAATGAGGCGGCCGAAGTTCGCAAACTGCTGACCCGACGACACAATCGATACCAAAAAGGCCCCGGTTTCGAACGGGTCAAAATGCTGCTCGGCAACGGTTTGATCGTAAGCGACGGAGATGCCTGGCGCCGCTCGCGGCGCATGGTCCAACCCGCCTTCACCCGACAGAACGTACACCGACTGATTGGCCTGATGATCACATGTTCCGAGGCCCGTGCAGGCACCTGGGAGGCGATTGCCCGGGACGGTGGTACGCTCGACATCACGCAGGAAATGAGCGACTTCGCGCTGGAGCTGATCCTGCGTTGTATTTTCGGGCCAGACTACGAAACACACATCGTCGCAAGCGGAGAAAACCCGTTCGCCTTCCTGAGTAAGGACTCCGAGAGAAATCTCCGCATCGTCATGCAGGTCCGTCAAACTCGTGACCTCATTATGGCTGTCATCGAGCAGCGGCGAGCCAGGGATGACGATGGGCCGTTCGATTTCCTGTCGATGTACATGTCGGCAACCGACAAAGCCGGCGCACATTATTCGGATGAGGAATTGCTGGATGAGCTGGTTACGCTGATCGTCGCTGGCTACGAGACCTCGGCGGGCACGCTCAACTGGGCCTGGTTTCTCCTCGCCCAGCACAGCGATGTGGAATCTGAATTGCACGCAGAAGCTGTGCGGCTAATGCCTGGCGGGACGGGCATCGATCAGGGAACACTGACCGGAATGACCTGGTGCCAGCAGATTCTGGAAGAGACCCTGAGGTTGTATCCACCTGTCTGGTTGTTTACGCGACGAGCGATCAAAGCAGACGACCTGACTGACTATGACGTCAGTGCAGGCACTGACATCTTCCTGTCACCCTACATCCTGCACCGGACAGAAACCTATTGGCCGGACCCGGAGAGATTCGACCCGGGCCGGTTCGGACCAGGCAGTCCGTACAAGAAGGGAGAGCGGCCTTATTTCCCGTTTTCGCTGGGACCCCGCCGGTGCCTGGGCGAGTATTTCTCATTTCTCGAGATGAAGGTACACCTCGGTTTGCTCATACAGAAGTTTCGTATGACACTGGTAAGCGACCCTGAACCCGCGCTGGACCTGGGCATCAATCTTCGTACCCGATCGAGCATCATCCTCCGTCCCGAGCTACGCAACTAGAAACACATGGACCGTTACCAAAACCTGGCGCAGATCCTGACGACTGCGAGCGACCGTCAACGCGAAATCCGCTTTATCGACGGCGACAAGGATGAAACCCTCGTCTCGTTTGCCGTGATCCGGGATCGCGCGGTCGCACTCCTGGGCTCATTGCAGGCGCACGGAATGAAGTCGGACGATGAACTGGTCATCTTCACGCGGTCCAATGAACACTTCGTCATTGCCTTCTGGGCGGCAATCCTCGGTGGCATCGTGCCGGTGCCGGTTGCCGTGGGTATCAGCGACGAACATCGCTTCAAATTGTTTCGCATACTCACACAGCTGAACAGCGGCACTCTTTATACCGAGCCCGATTTACTCGATCGGCTGAAGGATTTTGCCGACAAACACGAACGTCGCGACATCGCCGGGATTCTCGCAGCTCGATCGGTGACCGAGCGGGGCATCGAGGCGGGCCGGGAGGGTCAGCTTGTTGACCCGGACCCATCCAGCATCGCATTCATTCAATACTCCTCGGGATCTACCAGCGACCCGAAGGGTGTCTGCCTGACCCATAACAACCTTACTGCCAATATTCAGGCGATCGCGGAAGGCAATCGCTGGAATGAGGACGAGCACAGCCTGAGCTGGATGCCGCTTACGCATGATATGGGCCTCATTGGCTACCATCTGTGCACACTCGCTGCCGGTATGAATCACGCCATCATGGATACCGGTGTATTCGTGCGGCGTCCGCTGCTCTGGCTGCAGAAAGCCAGTGAAATCCAATCGACGCAACTATGCTCGCCCAACTTTGGCTACAAACATTTTCTTAAGCTGTTTGCGCGAAAAGGCATAGACAATCTGGATCTCTCATCGGTGAAACTGATTCTCAACGGGGCCGAGCCGATTTCATGGGATCTTTGCGAAGAATTCCTGAATGCGCTGGAACCATTTGGCCTTACGCGCTCCACGATGTTTCCCGTTTACGGGCTGGCTGAAGCGACCGTCGGTGTGACATTCCCGGAACACGGCAAACAGTATTCCCGCATCCTGGTCGACCGCCACAGCCTCCAGATTGGTCAGCCCTTCATCACCTGCGCCGAAGGCGATGCAGATGCCGCCAGCTTCCTGAAAGTCGGCAAGCCCATTCGCCACGTCGAAATCCGCATTACTGACGATCAGGACCAGGTATTACCCGACGGTCATGTCGGCCACATTCAGATTCGCGGCGAAAGCGTAACGACGGGTATTTACAATGACGATGAGGCCAGCAAGATGCTCTTTGCGCCGGACGGCTGGCTGCGCAGCGGAGACTGTGGCGTCATCGTCGATGGTGAACTCGTCATCACGGGACGTTCCAAAGACATCATTATCGTTAATGGTCAGAACTATTATCCGCATGACCTGGAGGACGTCATCGCCCGGCTTGACAGTATGGATCTCGGCAAGGTTGTCGTTGCCGGCGTCAGTTCGACTACCAGCCAAACTGAAGAACTGGTTGCCTTCATCCTGTATCGCAAGGATATCGACGCATTTCGCAGCATTGTGGAGGACGTGCGCACAATTGTCGGCGAACATACCGGTCTCGAGATCGACCATGTACTGCCAATCGGCCGGGTGCCGAAGACGACCAGCGGCAAAGTGCAACGGTCGCAGCTTGCGGACGCTTATCGCAATGGCGAATTCAGCGAGCAGATCGAACAACTCGACGGCAGTTCCGCTGAGGTGGACGACCTTGACAACGATCCGCTGGTCCGGGAGCTCGAGCTCATCTGCCGCGAATTCTCCAGGGAGCGACGGATCGGCCCGGATGACAACCTGTTTGAAGTCGGCGTCAGTTCTCTTACACTCACGGAAATCGTTCTCGCTGTAGACGAAAAGTATCCCGGTAAACTGGATATCAGCGACTTGTTTGACTACCCGACATTGCGAGAAATTGCCCAATTCATGCGGCGCTGAGATCGCCGAGTCAACCGGACCTCAAAGGACCTCCCACACCATGACTTTTGCCCGAATCGCCGGCACTGGCGGCTACCTGCCCGAGCGCATCGTCACCAATAAGGAACTTGAGGACATGGTCGATACGTCCGATGAGTGGATTCGAGAGCGGTCCGGCATCAAACGCCGCCATATCGCTGCGGACGGTGAAACAACATCGGATATGGCACTCGTGGCGGCCAGGCGCGCACTCGATTCGGCGGACCTGGCGACTGAGGATATCGATCTGATCATCGTCGCGACGACGACGCCGGATAAAGTCTTTCCCAGCACGGCGTGTATTGTGCAGCGCCTGCTGGCGGTAAAGAACACCCCGGCCTTCGATGTCCATGCCGCTTGTTCGGGCTTCATCTACGCACTGGACATCGCTAACCGGTTCATTACGACCGGTGGCGCGAAGCATGTCCTCGTGATTGGCTCGGAAACCTATTCCCGCATCCTCGACTGGAACGACCGGGCCACCTGCGTCCTTTTTGGCGATGGCTCGGGGGCGGTGGTCTTAAGTGCCTCAAACGAGGCTGGCATAATCTCCACACACATTCATTCCGATGGCGAGTTTGAGGAACTGCTGCATGTACCTGCCGGTATCTCCAGCGGCTACGAGACGCTGCAACAGGAAGCCGCATTCATCCAGATGAAAGGGAACGAGGTCTTCCGCAAGGCCGTTGGCACCCTGGGTTCCATCGCACGGGAAACCCTCGTCGGCAACAATGTGAGCCAGGACGACATCGCCTGGCTGGTGCCACACCAGGCCAATCTGCGGATCATTGCAGCGGCAGCGAAGAAACTGGGCCTGCCAATGGATCAGGTCATCGTAACAGTGGACGAGCACGCCAATACCTCCAGCGCCTCCATTCCCCTGGCCCTCGACGTTGCGGTACGGGACGGCCGCATCAAGTCAGGCGACCTGCTGCTTTTCGAGGCATTTGGGGCGGGGTTTACGTGGGGCAGTGCGCTCGTTCGCTACTGAATCCGCCGATTCCGGGCGCCTGTAAACCTCAGGCAATCCGACTATTTTTTTAAATAAGTTTCTAGGTATAGCCTATAACTAACTGTTTATAAAGATTTAATAAAATTTATATCATTTAGTGCTAGACTATCGGGGTTCGGTCGTTCGAGATTTCCCGTTCGGTCGAAATTTTAAGAAATTATAAAATAACAAACGGCCAGAAAAGGGAAGGACAATGGATCTATCGAAAATCATTCGTTTAGTTGGGGTAGTACTTGCCGTTGTGGCGGGTGTGGTTGCCATTCCGCAAGGTGCGATGCTCATTGCTATTGTCGGGCTCGTAGGGGGCTATTTCATTGAAGAAGATCGGCGGGTACCCTTCATGGTACTCACCCTGACGCTCGCGCTGTGTCATGGCGCTTTGGGACCGATTCCCGGCGTTGGCAGCTACCTGACGGACATCCTGGGGAGCCTGAGCGCACTCTTGAATGCCGCAGCTTGCACGGTCATCGTGATGCAGATTATCGATCGCGTGAAACCTTAGTTCGATTTCGGAACTGCAAGACGAAAAGGCCCGCCGTTGCGGGCCTTTTCATATTCCGGGCCAGCGCGGTTTGCAGGGGTCCTGTCTGGTTGAAATTTTAAGCCCGCATTCACAGGCTGACGCCACCATTGCCCCCTGGACTACGACACATTCGCCGATCACCTCTGAGCGTCGCCCGCACCGCAACATGGAGGCTGTAAGCCAGCAGGTCGGCAACTCACCTTGCCAGTTTTTCTCCCTGGCGGCGAGCCTGCCCGGTGATTATGGCAATGCCCTACCAAATATGACCAACGGCTTGCCTCCGGACCCTTCCCTATACTATTTTGCGCTTCCCTGACGGATGAACGTATGCCCGGAGAAGTCACAAAACGTCCGATACAATCCAGGTTGATTGGCCTGGCCTGCCTGGTCGGGCTGGCCGCTTGTGGTGGCGGCGGAGGCGGCAGTGCGCCATCACCCCCTGCGCCACCACCCCCATCCCCACCACCCGTATTCATGCCACAGACGGCGTTTGCGAATATTTCGGCGATGACCGGAGTCACCCACATCTTCTCGGTTGACGGGAGCAACACCGGCGAACCCGCGAAGATGGGGGGCGGGCTCAGTGCAACCGATGTGGATCGGGATGGCGATATCGATCTCTACCTTGTGGGTGGCGATGGCGCACCCAATGCACTTTACCTGAACGATGGCGACAACAATTATTCAGAAGCGGCCGGTGCTGCCGGGATAGATTTTGTACACCTGGGTAGCGGCCCCGCCTTCGGCGACATTGACAGCGACGGCGATCTGGACCTGTTCATTGGTGCGGTAGAAGGGGATTCGGTGTACCTGCTCCGAAATGACAGCGGAACCTTTACCGACGTGACTGCAACCTCAGGCCTTACCAATTCGGCCGAGAATTCGATCTCCGCAAGTTTCTCCGATTACGATCTCGATGGCGACCTGGATCTTTTTATTGCTCACTGGGGCAACGACCAGCAGGCTGACACTGAAACGCTGTGGGACAACAATGGCGACGGGACTTTTGCGAGCGCCAGCATTCCTTCCGGTATCGCGGGACAACTCATCACCCAGGTCGGCTCGCAATTCGTCGACTGGTCATTTGCGCCGATGATGTCCGACATTGATCGTGACGGTGATCCTGACATTCTGCTCGCGTCAGATTTTGAAACCAGCAAAATCTTCCTGAACAATGGGGATGGCACCTTCACGGACATAACCGACCGGGATGTCATCATTGATCGCAACGGCATGGGCAGTGCGGCTGCCGACTACGACAACGATGGCGACATGGATTGGTACGTAACGTCCATCTACGAACCCTCTGCACCGAATACGCCCAATCCTGGGAACCGTCTGTATCGAAACGATGGCGGTGGTGTATTCACCGATGTAAGCGATGCAGCAGGCGTCGCCGAAGGCGGCTGGGGCTGGGGCGTTTGCATGGAGGATTTCGATAACGACGGTGACGTCGATATTTTCCACGTCAATGGCTGGTGGCAGCTCAATCCCCGCGACGAGATTGGCAGCTACGAATACGCCGACGACCCGGTTCGGTATTTCGAGAACCAGGGCGACGGCACGTTCGTAGAGGCCGCTAACGCCGCAGGACTTATCGACACGGGGCAGGGCAGAGGTGTCGCCTGTTTTGATTCCGACCGGGACGGCGATCAGGATATTGTCATCACGAATAACCAGGACACGGACAGCGTCGTCGTCTTCAGGAATGATCTAGCCGCCAGTAATCGTTACCTCACCGTCAAACTGAATGGTAATGGGCTCAATACAGACGCAATTGGCGCCCTGATCGAGATTACCGACGGCAGCAGGACCCAGATACGCGAAATACACGCAAGCAATCATTTTGTGTCGCAAAATCCGGCGGAAGCACACTTCGGACTGGGCAGCGCCAGCTCGGTCGATATGACGATCTTCTGGCCCGATGGCACTCAGTCGCTTATCAACAACGTCGCTGCAAATCAGTATCTATCGGTCGATCAATAGGTCGTCGAGTGACTGAACGGGACAAACCATGATCCGAACTATCGCCCAGATCCTTATTTTCGTCATGCTGTCGTCGTGCGCGGCAACGCCGCGGTCCGAATACAATCAGTCCGTCAAGCTCAGCGAGTGCGTCGTCTTGCTCCATGGGCTGAATCGCAGTCTCAGGGCTATGCAGGATATGGCCGAAGGGCTACAGAACGCGGGCTTCTCGACGGCGAATGTCGATTACCCGTCGCAGCAGGGCACGGTTGAAATGCTTGCGCCGATGGCTGTTGATCTCGGATTGCAGAGATGCCGTGAATCCGGCGCCCGGCGCGTTCACTTCGTGACGCATTCGATGGGCGGCATCCTCCTGCGTTATTCCCATCAGGCAAACCCAATTGCCGACCTGGGTCGGGTCGTCATGCTTGGACCACCCAACCAGGGCAGCGAGGTGGTTGATCGGATGCGGGACATACCCGGTGCAGGCTTCATCTCTGGCCGGGCGGGCATGCAGCTCGGGACGGACAAGGACAGCATTCCTTCAAAGCTGGGCGCCGTCGACTTTGAACTCGGAGTCATTGCCGGGGTCGGTACAATCAATCCCTGGATGTCCCGGATGCTCCCGGGTTACGACGATGGCAAAGTTACGGTGGAACGTACCCGTGTGGCCGGTATGGCCGACTTTATGATCGTTGACAGTTCGCACCGCTATCTCATGAACAGTGAGACAGCCATCAGGAATACGGTGGCCTTTCTGGAAACCGGCGCTTTTCCCAGGATCCGGTAGCGCAATCAGCCGGGCATGACCACCGATGACTGGCTAGCCGCAAAATGCCTTAAAACGCATTTTTTGCGGGTGACTGGTCCTACACAGGGATGAAGCCGCGCCAGATGCCGTGGAATGCTTTACCGGCAATCCCAGTGGCCATTGTGACGCCAGCAATGTTTTTTTGCTGGCCTGTGGTGATACACAACGTGCGTCTTGGCCGCCGCATGCTGGTACGCTGGCTTCGGCACCACAACGGTTCGGGTAGCACATGCGCTCAGTGACAGGACGATTAGAGCGATACCAGCGAGCCTGGTCAGGGTCGAGGTTTTCATAGTAAACACCTTCGGTAGCTTTGGTTCTCGGGTCTTACCGCTATAAACGGGTCTGACCGAAAACCGTTGACCCGATCGCAATACCATCTAGTACGCATAATGCATACGAGCATGAAACTTTGCCCCCCTTATCTCTCTGCCTGTCAGCGCTCCATCCCGCCGCATCTATCGACAGATTGCAGGCCCCCGTGGGATCGTCTGTCGATTGACGAGGCAGGCTCCAACGATATCCGCAAGAAACAGTAGATTAGACCGATTACACACTGTATTTTCCGTCGTTTGGGCAAGGTGGCAAGCGATGGCACGGGGACGCTGATGCAGTGCTTCCAACTTGCGACCGATGCGCAGGCATTCGACCGAGCGGCAAGAAATCCGCCGGTTGGCGGCGCCATCGCGGCAGCAATCCAGTTTTTTTGATATCAGCTCGAGAGAGCTGAAAGACAGGATCGGCAATGCAATCACACAGCTTGGTCATCATCGGCGTGGCGGCAACCCTGGTCGGTTGCTCGGGAACCAGCGAGCCGGATTTTCTCCCATCGGACTGGCCCGCCTATGGCGGGCACGACACTGGCGATCGTTATTCCGCACTGGCGCAATGGACGCCCGAAAATGTTTCTGGACTCGCCCCGGCCTGGCAGTTCGACATGGACGATCCGGGAGCTTCGCAGACGCAACCGATCGTGATTGACGGCGTAGTCTACGCGATCACGCCAACGCTCGATGTCATTGCTCTGGATGGCGCCTCCGGTGAATTAAAGTGGTCATTCGCCGGACTTGCCCCGGACGACGAGCGTCGAAGTGCATCCCGTGGGCTTGCGTTCTGGCGGGATGGAGGAGAGCAGGTACTGTTCGCAGGAATCATCGGTAGGCTGTTTGCCATCGACCCGGCGGACGGTACGCTGGTCCCCGGGTTCGCTGACAACGGTGCACTGGATTTGCGAACCGGGCTTCCCGGCGACGTGGACCAGTACTACGTATCGATGAGGACACCAGGCATTGTCCATCGCGACAAGATTATCGTCGGTTTCGCCACTGGAGAGACCCAGCCCGCCGCTCCTGGTGATATTCGAGCATTCAATGTCCGAACCGGCGAACTCGAATGGGCCTTTCACACCATCCCCGGCGCGGGCGAGTACGGCGCGGAAACATGGCCGGAAGGCGCCCGGCAAGTTCAGGGCGGTGCGAACAACTGGGCTGGATTTGCGCTGGACGAGGAGAGGGGCATCGTCTATGCCCCAACGGGCTCCGCCGTACCGGACTTCGATGGCACCGCGAGGCATGGCGATAATCTTTTCGCCAACACTCTTCTCGCACTCGATGCCAATACCGGAGAGAGAATATGGCACTTCCAGGCGGTAAGGCACGACATCTGGGATCGGGATTTCCCATCGCCACCCTCACTGATTACGGTTCGGCGCGATGGGCGCGCGATCGACGCGGTGGCGCAAACTACCAAGCAGGGATACGTTTTCCTGTTCGACCGTGCGACCGGGGAGCCCCTGTTCCCGATCGAGGAGGTGTCCTTTCCTCCGAGCACGATTCCCGGTGAGCAGGCCGCGCCAGCGCAGCCAGTGCCGACACTGCCGGCGCCGTTCGCAAGGCAATTACTAACCGAGGACATGCTGACGACGCGAACGCCCGAAGTTAACGCCTGGGCACGCGAACAGTTCAGTCGGTTTGTAAGTGCCGGCCAGTTCGTGCCACTGAGAACCGACAAAGCCACGGTGTTGTTTCCCGGTTTCGACGGCGGTGCTGAATGGGGCGGGTCTGCGGTCGATCCCGAACGCGGCATCCTGTACATCAATAGCAATGATCTTGCCTGGACGGGACGCCTGGTGGCGAGTGCGGACGGCATCGGCGCAGAGGCATCCTTGTATCGCGCACAATGCGCAGTTTGTCACGGTATCGACCTGCAAGGGGCGCCGCCTGATTTCCCCGCCCTGGTCGGTCAGGCAGAAGCCCCGTCGCTCGATGAGATCAAAGACGCTATTCGTAGCGGCAAGGGACGTATGCCCGGCTTTCCGGCACTGACGGCGCAGGAAGTCGACAGGCTCGCACGATTCGTAATGGAGCCCACCAACATCGAACCGGATGCCGAGGCGCGCGAGACCGTATCGCCACCGGCCACTGAAAACGCGGCTATCACTTATCACCTGACGGGCTATGACCGGTTTTTTGACCCCGACGGCTATCCGGCAGTTGCGCCTCCCTGGGGAACGCTGAACGCCATTGATATGAATACCGGAGAATACGTCTGGCAGATACCGTTAGGCGAACACCCCGAACTGGTCGCACAGGGACTCGGCAACACGGGTTCAGAGAATTATGGTGGCCCCGTCGTTACGTCAACCGGTTTGCTGTTCATCGGCGCAACACTCTTCGACCAGAAGCTCAGGGCCTTCGATGCCGCCACGGGAGAACTCCTGTGGGAGTATGAAATGCCTTATTCCGGCATGGCAACGCCAGCCGTCTATATGGCCGACGGTCGCCAGTACCTTGTGATCGGTATCAGCAACGCGAGAAATCGAAAGGGGAAACAAGGCAGCGCCTACATCGCGTTCGCGTTGCCTGATTAGGTTTCTCTGTAATTCCAGGCCGGGACGACTGAGCGAAGAGATCGTTTCGGCCCGGTTTGTATCAAGCACATTGGATTGCTGGTGAGGGCAGGGTGCATGTCCCTGACCTGGCTAACGGGAAGTTTCGTCGGGAAGCCGCATCAGTCCCACGGATCGAGCCCCAGGAGCTTCCGCCCAACCGGGTTGAGCTTCGCGACCTCGTAATTTCTTCGCTCGAATTCCCGTGGATCGCCCGGGAATGCGATTCCGATTGGGTGTGTCTGCTCCGCCCAGGTTTTAATTCTGGCTTTTCGAACCGGCTCATTATCGAAATCGGCCGGGTACATCGAAATGTACTGCGCCATGCGCACCTGATCGCTCGATCTGTTGGGTCGTACGCCATGGGGGAGCAGGCTGTTCCAGATGAGAAAGTCACCGGCGTCCAGTTCGATGTTTTCGACCGCATGGCCCGTTACATCAGGCCTGAATGGATCAGCTCCCGGGGGCTGCCTTTCCCACCAGGTATCGATCTCCTCGAAGATACCGGGCACGCACTGGAAACCGCCAATCTCGCCACCCTGTCTACTCAGTGAGAGCACGCCCTGCGCGGAGACCGGGAATGGTCGTTTCGAGACGTCAACATCGAAATGGATGAACCCCTGTTCCGATCCCGCTTTTCGAGCCGCCTTGTTCGGTGGATTCAGATTCGCACGGTCGATGACAGCCCAAAGATCTTCACGATCCCAGATGTCGACAAACGCATCATAGATGAGCGGATGTTGCCGCGTGTCCCAAAGGCTCTGGTGATTGTAGACCTCGACCATGCCGGTATTGTTGAGTTCTTTCATCTCGATTTCGCGAAGCTGTGGCTTGTACCATGTGCTCGAATCGGCAGGGTCCATCTCCTGGAATTGCCACAGCATATCGGCCACTGCCTCGCACAAGGACTGTGGAACGGCCTCGCGCAATACCACAAAACCCTTTGTAATCCATTGCTGCCAATCAGACGCAGTCAACACGCGAAGCGGAAGCACCTTCTGGATTTCCTTTAGCTGGACAGCCGTACCACGAACACCCGGGTGGGCAGGCTCGGCATTGGTTGTAGCGCCCGGCGTTGGTTGATTCCGATTGGGTTTCGGAGACGAATGGTCATGATTCGGCATAGGGCCAACTTTCCGGCGAATTCCTGCGGGTGTTCAGGAACGACAAGGCGGTTACAGTACCTTGAAGATGACAAAAAAGTCAATAATAACAATAGATTAAAGCTAAAAATGACTCCTGCCGTTTGTGTATAAGCGGGTCAGTAGCTGGTTCAAGTCGTCGCAATACGGCCGCTTGGATCTTAACCGTACCGGAATCAGCTGGCGCCTTGTCCCGCCACGTCCGGCTACAAGCCATTGCACTTATCACTTGAAGGAGGGTGGTTCGAAGAACTGCTTTGTAAACAGAAATTTAGGACAATTATGTAATGTCGTTTCTGTCACACCAGGGGTCCGGAACGAGCGAAAAGCGGACGCTCGTGAAATGACCCAAAGTGGCCATCGACCGGGTGTGGTCAGTAATCAGCCCGGCGGCGAATCTTTATTCTTATGGCGTTCGGTATGCGTTGTTCTGAGACCAGGATCAGGTATCCACCACCCCCGGCACCAGAGAGTTTCCAGGCCAACGCTTTATCCCTGTAGGTATCAATGATCGCTTCTATTCCCTGGTCGATTGTCTTTGGAAACAGGGTTGTCTGGGCCTCGAATGATTCCAGCAGAGCCTTTGCAAATGCCCCGGTGTCCCTGGCAAGAATGGCTGAATAACAATCCTGTGCAGCAGTAGTCAGATTTCTTACATTCTCTACCGTGATATTGGAGTTTCCAGTTGCATCATAGCCATCTTTTCTGGGCCAAAGCGTGACCAGATAGATACGTTCTTCGAGCCAATCAAGAGTGTCTTCATCCTCGTGCACCAGCAACTCCGAGGGCCAGTAGCTATTCTTGTCGAAAGTGAAGTAGCACATACCGGGAACGGCGATACCGATGGAGTCCTGGGCGCCCGAGATCTCAGTTTTGCCCGGTTCGTTGTCGAACCGAAACAACGTTTCAGCATGTTTTATTGGATGGCCAAGGGGCATACTCGACCCCCAAAGTTCAAATGCCCGCTTTCGTGTTGAGGTAGACATGCCACTGCGCTCATTGAATTCCATAGTGGGCTCAATAGAAACGGTTATACAGGAGCATGGGAGCAGGCTGTTAACATATGGCTGGTCACCCCAGGTGCCGGCCAGGTCGATCCTGTACGGTAATTGGTTAATGGGACCCTGGCGTAAAATCGTTGTAGACCTGGTGTCTAAGCCGGCCGCGGGTACCCGTTCCAATACCTTGTAACGAATGCCCAGGCGCTCGCACAGTGCTTCTTTCCCGGGCGTGTGCCCGTCTTCATTTACAACGAGGTAATCGGGATTAAGCCGATCGAGGTCCCCTTCGAAATCGAGAATTCCATCGCCTGAATTGATACCCGCATCAGAAACGTAGCGAATCGCTTTGACCAGGTACAGACGTTCCAATTCGCTGTTAAAGGTCTTTCTTCCCTTAAGGGCCTCAATGGTGGAATCTGATCCTAAGCCGACATATAGATCACCAAACTGTGACGCCTCTTTGAAAAAAGCCACATGCCCGCTGTGTAACAAGTCAAAACAACCTGATACAAAAACCTTTTTTCTTCCCTTGACTGCCATCACTTACCGTGAATTTTTCTGTAAATGCAAAGTAAAACTGTAGAATTTATGCAACGCTCGGAGAAGAACTCCTGACAATCGAATTTTAGCATGCGAAGGTTAGGGATCTGCTCATCTAACAAAACAAGAAAAACATTATGAGTGCAGGCACAACTTCTGAAAGACCACCGATCGTTCCTCGCGATATGGTCCTGCCATTCATCCTTGTGGCGATGTTGTTCCCTCTCTGGGGATTTGCGAATGATGTAACCAATCCTCTGGTCAAAGCGTTTAAGGATATTTTCCTGATCTCCAACGCTCAAAGCAGCATGGTGCAGTTCGCCTTCTACCTGGGTTACGGCATCATGGCCATACCTGCGGCGATTTTCATTCGTAGTTACTCCTACAAGGCGGGCATTTTGTTGGGTCTGGGATTCTACGCCGCCGGCGCAACCTTGTTCATTCCAGCTAGCGTGTATGGCGAATTCAATTATTTTCTGGCTGCGTTATGTGTTCTGACTTGCGGTCTCGCACTTCTTGAAGTGACAGCAAACCCTTATATCCTTTCGATGGGGCACCCTGACACGGCTACACGCCGGCTCAACCTCGCACAGGCATTCAATCCACTTGGCTCATTAACGGGCATGTTTATTGCGTCAACGGTGGTGCTCAACACACTCCAGGTTGAGGCATTCCGCAATGCGGAGCGTACGGCGCACCCGGAATACGATGAAATGTTGCCGTCCGTGGTCGATGGGCATCTCACCCGGGCGCTCAGTGATTTTGCGGTCAATCAACCGGTTGCCCACGAGGCGATGCAAGCCGCCGACCTCATTACGATACGTGGCCCTTACGTCACAATCGCCGTGGTTGTTGGAATACTGTTTTTCGTTTTCCTGTTCACAAAACTGCCACGCACCATGACGCATGATCATCGTCTGACCATGCAGGAACTGAAAGTAACGTCCGCATCCCTAATCAGGAATGCACGATACCGCGAGGGCGTAGTCGCGCAGGCCTTTTACGTCGGTGCCCAGATCATGGTCTGGACTTTTGTCATTCACTACGGCATGACCGTAATCGGCCTGACCGCAGCCGAGTCACAGGGTTACAACATTGTGGCGATGATAATTTTCCTCAGCAGTCGCTTCATCTGCACCTTCATTCTCGGTTACATCAGGCCCGGACCTTTGTTGATGCTGCTGGCTACCGGCGGCATTTTGATGACACTCGGCACAATATTCCTGCCTGGCTATGCGGGCTTCTACAGCCTCCTTGGTATCTCTGCCTGCATGTCATTGATGTTCCCAACTATCTATGGCATCGCCCTGAAAGACATGGGGGATGAAGCCAGCCTGGCTTCAGCCGGCCTTGTAATGGCGATCGTCGGTGGCGCATTAATGCCTCCCATACAAGGCGCACTGATAGATGCGGGCCCGATTATTGGTGATCTCCCGTCAATCAGGACGTCCTTCCTATTGCCCTTGGTGTGTTTTTTTGTAGTGGCCACCTATGGGTTCCGTTCCAGTCACTATTCGTATGAGTAGGATGAAATGAAGAGGGGTGCAACGCCAAATCGACAATTCTGTCTCACACTTGATCTGCGCGATGACGAAGACCTGATACGGGAGTACGAACAGTACCATCAACCCGGTCATACCTGGCCGGAAGTGATAGACAGTATTCGCCGTTCAGGCGTTCTCGATATGCAGATCTACCGGGCTGGAACCCACCTGGTCATGGTGATGACTGTTACCGATTCGTTCAGTTTTGAGAAAAAGGCCCGGATGGATAGCCAAAATCCAAAAGTCGTGCAATGGGAACGTTTGATGACAAGATTTCAGCTCGCAGCTGCGGAGTCGAGCACAG
>CAZVWF010000060.1:0-16357 GCA_964630795.1 uncultured Woeseia sp.
CTGGCGGGACTGGTCGCCATGGCGCTGATGCTCGGCGGCGGCATGGCGTCACTGCAGTCGATGACGATCTCGATCGGACTGCCTTTCGGGTTCGTACTGCTCCTGATGTGTATCGGCGTGTACCGCGGACTCCGGGACGAGTGCTAGCTGCGCTTCAGGATTCCTCTTCCGCAACGTAATGGATTTCCTCCTCGTAAACCTGCGAGGCGGTGTGCGCGGTTGCGAGCGCGTCACCAAATGCGATGTGTTGTTCGGCTGGCGCGCTGTCGCGACGGAAGATGCGAATCAGCACATACATCGCGAGCAGGAGATGGGCTGCGCCGGTGAAAGCGTACATGGCCGTAGCACCGCTGATGGTCATTAAGGCCGAGGCGAGGAACGGGCCGGCGATTGCGCCGCCTCCGTACATCAGCAGCAAGCCGCTGGATACCATGACGTAGTCGTCTACGTCCGTGTAATCGTTGGCGTGAGCAACAGCGATGCCGTAAACCGGGAAAGCAACGAAACCCCATATGGCGCCGACCAGGTTGATGCCGACGAAGCCGAGCTGGTCGATGGTCATAATGGTAACGATACCGAGCACTGCGGCGAGGGATGCGACCACCATGAGGACTTTGCGGCGACCGAGCTGGTCCGAGAGTATGCCGAGCGGCCATTGCGCCAGTGCACCGCCGACGACTGCTGAACTCATGAACCATGCTGCCAGCGAGATATCGTTGGACACTGCCGCGGTAAAGACCGGTGCCAGAGACCAGAATGTACCGTTGGTGAGGCCTGCTGACAGGCAGCCCAGCGCGCCGGAGGGCGAGATCTGGAACAATCGTCGCAGATCGACGTCGACACTGAGCGGTGGCTCCGGAGATGGCGACTTCGACAATACGACCGGGATGGCAGCGAGAGATACAAGTACCGAGGCGACGGTAAATATCTGCAGATCGCCGGGATCATAAAGCAAGGTCAACATCTGACCGGCCGCCATCATGGACAGCGTGATCATCACGTAGGTGGAGAAAACGACACCGCGGTTGTCATTCGTCGCGCGTTCGTTCAGCCAGCTTTCGATCACGACAAAGAGTACAGCGACACAGAAGCCGGTCATGGCGCGAAAAACGGCCCACGCCCAGGGATTGATGAGCAGGCCGTGCACCAAAGGCGTTGCTGAGGCCAGTGCGGTCATGGCCGCGAACACGCGAACGTGGCCAACATTCTTGACCAGTTCGCCGCCTTTGACGCAGCCGAACGTGAAGCCCAGGAAATAAGCGCCGCCCATGATACCAATGGCGAGCGTGGAAAATGACTCGAGTCCTGCACGTACCGGCAACAGCGTACCGAGCAAACCCTGGCCGGTCAGCAGAATCGCAACACCAATCAGTAGTGCCGCAACCGGGGCAAGTACGTTCTTCATCAGTTCCGGGTGTTGCCGTCAGTCTTTCGGGAGGCAGTTGATGCGCTCGCCGCCGCCGGCGCTCATCTCGCTGGTGACGGGCTCACGCAGACCGTAAATGGCCTCTGTCCGTGCTTCGATGCTGGCGAGCAGTGCATTGCCCAGATCGAGGCCTTCGGCGCCGCTGACGCGGCTGTATCGCGTCAGGTAATCCAGCGCGAGGTCACGCCGGCCCTGACCGAAAAGGACGTTAGCTGTATCAGCCACGATCTCCTGCTCCGCAATTAACCGGTTTTCGAACGCGGTCAGTGCCGCATTCACCTCGGGCAGGAACTCCTCCGGGCGATCGCAGGTGTAGTACATCAGCCGTTTGAAGGTCCTGCCCGCGAATTCCGTCGCTTCACGAATTTGCCAGTCGGCGTCGAGAAAACGAGAGGCCTCGCCCTTGGTGAGGTAACGGTGTTTGCCAAACTGCGGTGCGATCGCCTGCACGCCAATGCGATACGGAATGAACGGTGCCGTAACAGAGCCCGTTGGCGCGACCCAGAGAATATTCATCTCGGGACGGCCATTGTTCTGCAATGCGGCCACCTGGCCGTAGCCGGTTGAGTCCATCGAAATACGCGGGTCGCGTACGGCATTCATCATCATGCGAAGATTGACGGTGCCGGCATCCCGCAATTCCTGTTCCATCGCGCTACGGGGATATCGTTCTCCGGACCCGCCGTACACGACTGTTGCATTAAACATGTTGCCGCTGTCGGGATCGAACCAGCCTTGTTCGACTGCGAACGAGATGAAGTTGGCGCTGCCCATGAATTCGTCGCTGTTGCGAAAGTCGAGCGGAACCTCGTGGATATACCCCGGATAGGACATGCGCACGTCGTCCGGCCCGAGCCGTTCGGCAATCCACAGGCCCTGGCCGCCCGCGTAGTTAATCAGTACCCAGCCTTCGTTCTCGTCGGCAAACATATGCGAGTTGCCGCCGTAGGTCGAATAGCCGTGCTCGTCAATCAGTGCACCGACAATCTCGACAGCTTCACGCGCAGTTCGTGCCCGTTGCATGGCGATCCGCGACAGGTCGCTGTACTGCGGTCCGGTCTGCGGGTTCGGCGTCATCTCGACAAGCTCGGCACGTGACGGTGACCAGACGTCGCGGCCGGCGATGTTGTTCTCGTTCAGGCCACCGTTCGTAAGCGGCGGCGGAAACCCCCGGTAGTCGGAGTACTCCATCGTCAGGAAACGGTAGGTGTGTGGCGCCTGCGGAATTTCGATAAATTCACCGGGCAGGTTGGCCGCCGATGTGACGCCGACGGTGATCGTCGTCCCTGGCGGATGATCCATGGCCGCTACAACTTCGAGCCAGTGGCTCGACACTTCGTCGCCCGACCCGCCGATCATGACGCTGCCGTCCTCGGTCCGGTTCTTGCCGACATAGATGGCGTAGCTTGCCCAGGCGTCCAGCGAGAAAAGCAACACTATCCCTGTACATAAGGTGTATCGGATTTTCATGCGCGCTCCTCCCGGAATCCGCACCGTGGAAACTGGCCCCGTGGGGCATTTCGCGAACTCTGGCCAAGTTTTGTCGGTCATGCAAGCCAAATGTGCCACAGTGTGGGCGGGGAGCCGGAAATGCTTGCACCGACGGCCTGTTTATGAAAAAAAGTCGCCTCACCGATACATAACAATAGACGAATACGAACGATGTCGACTGTTCCTATGATCCTGTCGCGCAGACTGCGCAAGTCCCCGTACGAGAGGCGGGCGATCGAGCATGGCGCGAGCCTTTTCTCGCTGTACAACAAGATGACTTTGCCGATGGTGTACGAGTCCTATGAGAAGTCATACGAACACCTTTGCGAACATGTGCAGCTCTGGGACGTTGCCTGCCAGCGGCAGGTCGAAATCGTTGGCCCGGATGCCCTTCGCCTGACCGAGTTGATCACCCCGCGCGACGTTTCCAAATGTGCTGTTGGACAATGTTTGTACGCGCCGCTTTGTGACGAGTACGGCGGCATCATCAACGACCCTATTATTCTCCGGCTCGCCGAGGATCGTTTCTGGTTGTCGATTGCCGATTCCGATGTTTGTCTCTGGGTAAAAGGTATTGCCTACGGTCGCGGTTTTGATGTGAAGGTGTTCGAGCCGGATGTCAGTCCGCTTGCGATCCAGGGACCCAAAGCGGATGACCTCATGGCGGATGTGGTCGGTGTGCATACCCGGGACATTCGTTTTTTCTGGTTTATCGACGAAACGGTTGTTGGTACGCCGGTGAAGATCGCGCGCTCCGGCTGGAGCGGTAAAGGGGGCTTTGAGGTCTACCTGCAGGACGCGTCGCGAGGCGAGGCGCTTTGGGACCTGTTTTGGGATGCAGGCCAGAAATACAACGTTGGGCCTGGCGCCCCGAACCTCATCGAGCGTATCGAGACGGGCCTTAAGTCTTACGGTGCTGACATGACGATCGATACCAATCCGATTGAAGCGGCGCTGGAGCGCTACATTGATATCGACAAGGAAGCCGAATACATGTGTCGCGACGCACTCGTCAGGGTTCGTGATGCAGGGGCGTCCCGGCGGCTCGTCAATCTATTCATCGATGGCGAAGACATGGCGCCGATGCGTTCGGACTGGTCCGTGCTCGGCGAGAAGGGCGACAAGATCGGGTTTGTTACATCCAGGGTCTGGTCGTTGAAGTACGAGACGAATATTGCGTTTGCGATGATCGATGCTCCGCACCATGCGCCGGGAACCCGGGTAACGATCGATGCAGACGGTGATGCTCGCAGCGCGGAAGTACGCACAGACCGGTGGGAAAGCGCCTGAATCGCGTGGCGATTGACCCTATGGGGCGATGACGCCCCGCTCGACGAGAATATCGCGAACCGGTCCGAGGTGGGCCGCGTAGTTTTCCCACTGTTTGAGGGCGCCGCGATAAATGGGCTGGCGAACCTGCTCCGAACTTGCCGTTCGGACCGCACGGTCTTTCTCGTAGTAACGCAGGCAGGACTCCTCGAACGGGAGTCGACAGTGCGCCAGGATGCGTCGCACCTGTGATTCCAGGTCTTCCACCACGTCTTCGTATTCTACGGTCAGAACCTGGCCCGGCAGGATCTCGCTCCAATGATCAATCAGCCGGGCATAGTCCGCATAGTAGGACGCAATATCCTCCTGGCTGTAGGTGAACTCCTGTCCGTGTGCAAAGAGCTGCTTGAGATTGGCGAAGCACGCCGCCATGGGCTCGCGCCGTGCGTCGATGATCGTTGCGTTCGGCAGGATGCGCTTGATCAATGCAACGTGCAAAAAGTTATTGGGCAACTTGTCGATGAATCGCGGCTTGCCCTCGCGATAGACACGGGTGCGCGCCAGGTAGTGCTGGCCGAGTGCCTCTCGTTGCTCGCCGGTTAGCGCCTGGATGTTGCCCGGGTAGATGATCTTGTCAGTACGTTTTCGCCTGCCGGATACGTCCGTCACGATCTGGCCGATAAACGGCAATTCCGAGGTTGCCTCGACCTGTGAATGACTGGCAAGTATCTGTTCCAGCAGGGTCGATCCGGCACGCGGCAGGCCGATGATGAAGATTGGTTCGTCGGACAAGTGACCACTGCCATCGAACCAGTCAGCGGAAGTTTGCTCGATCGACGCATCGACGCGTGCACTGGTGTCGTCCCGGTCATAAGCACTGAAGCGTCGCTTGATGTCATTGCCCGTCGCATAGGCGGCAAACGAATCATCGTACGACTCGGCATCCTCCAGCGCCTTGCCGAGCGCGAATGCGAGATGATACTTGTCCGGCCCGTCGCCTTTGATTTCCGCCAGCCGGTTTTTCATCGACGCGATCTGTGAGTCGTCGAAGCGAAATGTTTTCAGGTTTGCAAGGCTCCACCAGGCCTCCCCCACTTTTGCATCGGCGTCGATGGCGCGCAGATAGGTTGCGATAGCCTCATCACCCTCGCCACCATAGCGCAATGAATGTCCGTAGTTGGTCAGGATACGTGCGTTGTCCGGCGCACGATCGATGACAACGCGGAATTTCTCATGCGCCTCGTCAAACTTGCCGGCCATCGACAACAAGGCAGCGGATTGCGACATATGCGCGATGCTGTCAGGCTGCGCCTTTTCCAGGCGCGCCATTTCCTCAAGCGCCTTGTCGAAGCGCTGCTGGCGGCTGAGCGCGGTAACGTAGTTGCTGCGCGCGTAGTAAAAGTCAGGGGCTAACTCGAGGCAACGCTCGAGCAACTTGATTGCTTCTTCGAGCGCGCCGAGTTCAATACCGATCTGCGCGAGCAGTCGAATCGCGTCAACATCCAGCGGGCGCTGCCGCAAATATTCCCGGCAGATACCCTCCGCAATACCCATCCTGCCCTGTGCATAAAGCTCGAACGCCTTCTGCAATGCAGGATCATGTTCCGTCTTGTTGAGGGAGCGGCGGTAAGCCTCCGCGGCCCCCGGATGATCGCCCTCGATCGAACAGATTTCGGACAGTGCCATCCACGCCGGTTTGAGGGCGCCGTCGATCGATACTGCCTGCTCCAGCGACTGGCGCGCGAGGTTCAGGCGGCCCAGGGCCAGGAGATTGAGGCCGAGCTCCAGGTGTGCGGCCGCGAGCCTGGGAATGTGCTCGACCGTTCTCTGTAAGAGGGGCTCCGCTTCCTTGTGATCGCCCGAGCGCCGCAATGCAGCGCCCTTCATGAATTCGAAGCGGTTGTCGCCAGGTGCAATGTCGAGCGCCTCGTCACAGGCATCGATGACCGCGTTAAACGCCTTGTCACGCGTCGCCTTGCGCGCCACGTCGAGGAGTTTGTCGAGTTGTTCGGCCGTCTCGTTCACACTATCTCCGTTACCGCGGCATCCTGACATCGATGCCGGCAGTCTTCCATAGTGCCAGAAAACAAAAGGCGCCCATGCGGGCGCCTTTTGACTGAACAGCAGTTTGCTCAGAAGTGGCGACGATAGGACACACCGATCGTGCGCGGGCGGTTGACCATCACACGCGAGTCCCAGTTGACCGCGTTGATGAACACATCGCCACGCTCATCGAAGACATTGCGGATATAGAGCTCCGCAGACCAGTCTTCGCGATCGAGGCCGACACCGAGATTCAGGACTTCATACGCTTCCTGGGTTCGGCGGGCGTTCTGAATCGTTCCGCCCTCGAACAGCGTGTTGAAGGAATCGCCGGTGTACATATAGGCACCCTGAACGTACCAGTCATTCTCCATGCTGTAGCGAGACGTCAGGTTCCACTTCCATTCCGAGATTCTCGGCAGCGGTGTGCCCGTCGGTGCATCGACGGTCACGCCATTTCGCGAGTAGTCGGAAGTCAGCTGCGACTTGTAGATGTAGGAGAAAGCGCCGCTCAGGGTCCAGTTGTCCGCGACGAGCATCGTGAAGTCGCCCTCGAAACCGTCGGCCTGCGCATTACCGACGTTGAAGGTCAGCGTCAGCGGCGAGATGGAGGTGTCGAGACGCGAGAACTGGAAGTTATCCCAGTCCTGGAAGAATGCCGCGAGATTGAATCGCATGCGCCCGTCCATTGTGGTCGCCTTCAGACCAAACTCCGTTGAGGTCAGGAAGTCGGAGTTAAAGGCACAACCAATGTTGGAAGTGCCCTGGTCTCCGAGCCCGCCAAGAACGCGTGTTTCGCACATGCGGTTCAGGCTTCCCGGGCGGTAGCCCTCACCCCAGGTGGTGTAGACACTGACATCGTCACTAAGCGCATAGTTGAAGCTGACGCGGTATACCTCATCTTCACCTTCGGTCAGGCGCTCACTTGCCGAGCAGCCACCCTCACCATAGTTGTTGTCCGGGTGACCCGGCGAGAAACCACCGCATGGCCACCAGACCGTGCCGGAGAAGCCATCGAGGCGTGCTTCATAGTCGAACGAGCGGACACTGGCGCTGACCGTGAACTGGTCCGTGAAATCGTAAGTCGCTTCGCCGAAAATCGCGGTCTCTTCGTATGGCCGCCGGAAATTCGTCGTCCAGTAGATGTCCGGATCCTCGACGTAAGAGCCGGGAATATTGGCCAGGCCGAGTACGTGCCAGTCACCGTCATTTCTGTTCTCAACCTCGGAATAGAAACCACCGACCATCCAGCGGAACCGATTCTCCGCATTGGAGGCATAACGGACTTCAAAGTTCGAGCGATCCCAGCCACCTTCTGACGAGACGTAGCCACGCGGATCTCCGCAACCGCCAAGATAGCTGTAGCAGGAGTAGTAAGGTTGCACATAACCGTAGGAGACGTAGTAGTCGTTGTACATCGAGTAGTCGACGTAGGAACTCATGTCACGATCAAGATCGGACCAGGTTGCGGTCAAGGTACCGCCATTCACTTCGCCTTCGACCTTGAGGGACAACTGCGTCCAGTCATCTTCTGACCAGTCCGGCAGCAGTTTCGAGACAACAAGATCGCCCAGGGAAGGGTCGTGATCCCATACGCCATTTGTTTCCAGGCTCTGGAACATCAGGCCGGCGGTAACGGACCAGCTGTCGTTCAGGTCGACCAGCAGCGCTGCTCGTCCACCGACCGTGGTCGCCTTGTTGTGATTCTCCTCAACAATCGCGGAGTTATCGTAAGTCTGGTCAGCAGCGATGGCATCCCAAACGGGGTCTGCGCCGCCGGTCCGGGCAAAGCCGTGCCGGAACGTATGCTCGCTATAGATGTTATCGATGTAGCCGCCTTCTTCTTTAAGGTAGCCCACAACGCGCAATGCAGCACGTTCACCCATCGGCACATTGACCATACCCTCGAGCAAATATCCCATGTCACCGCTCTTGGGCAGGCTGCCATCAATATTGAAGCTCGCCGCAAAACCACTCGGGTCTGGCTGATTCGTGATGATGCGCATTGCGCCGGACTGTGCGTTGGCGCCAAAGGTTGTGCCCTGCGGTCCGGCGAGTACCTCGATGCGAGACACATCGTAGATGTGCGGGTTCATGTAGGAACCGACGGCCGTGACCGGCTGCTCGTCGAGGTAGATAGCAACACTGGGGTTCGCGCCAATGCCGGACTCACCACCGGAGGAAATGCCGCGAATGTAGACGTTACCGCTGCCCGGGCCGAGAGAAACGTAGCTCACATTCGGCAACATGGAGACGTAATCTTCCATGTCCGTGATGTTCAGGTCCTCGAGCTGTTGCTCGCCAAGCACCATGACAGAAATCGGGATGTCCTGGATTCCTTCCTCACGTTTCGTCGCCGTAACGACGATTTCATCCAGTGTGGATTGCTGGGCCATCGCGGCGGGTGCCGCCATAACCATCGTGCTCGCGCCGCACGCGGCTAACACGCCCCGGCTTACCGCACTCAGTTGAAATGCTTTCAAATCTTGTTTGGCTTCAGCCATTACCTGCCCCTTTCGAATTCGTTGAACGCAAATGCTTGATTGTTGGATTGGTGCAACGCTGCGATGTTGTTTCTTTGGGTCGCGGTCGGACACCGATCGGGCGAATTGTATCATCCGTTTTGACGTTTTTAATAGATTTTTATGGCAGTAAACGACGGATTCTTGCCTTTCCTGACAACACAACAGGCTTAGCCTGATAATTTGTTGCAAAATTACTACAAAATTACGAGTCCACATTATGAACCTTGTGAATGACGATGCTGATGGGCGGCTGCTGGCCGTTTCAAGTGGCCCGGGATCAAGTAGACTGCGCGCGTAGTGCGTATCGAAACCATTCAAGAGCAGGCCCGCGAGGTCGACGTCATTCACGAAACCGATGTCCTGGTCATCGGTTCTGGACCCGGCGGCCTGGCCGCTGCACTCGGCGCTGCACGCGCGGGTGTGTCCGTTACCTTGCTCGAACGCTTTGGTTGCTTCGGCGGCAACATTACAGCGGTCGGCGTGGAAGGCTTCGCCTGGTATCGGCATGAAAAGACGGTCGATACGGAAGGGGTCGGTATCGAATTCGAAGAGCGCGCGAAGGCGATGGGTGCCGCGGTCGAGGAACCGCAATCTGACAGTCATGCGCTGGATGGTGAGGCATTCAAGCACGTAGCGGATGTGCTGGTCGAAGAAGCCGGCATTACGCCAATGCTGCATCGGCTGTTTGTCGCGCCGGTCATGAACGGCGACACCATTTGCGGCGCTTTCGTCGAAAGCAAGGCAGGACGGGAGGCGATTCTCGCCAAACGTGTGATTGACGCGACCGGCGATGCCGACGTCGCCCACCGGGCGGGTGCCGTCACGGTCATGAACCCCATAGAAGAGATGATCGGTGCATCAGTGATGTTTTCGATGTCGGGCGTTGATAAGCAGGCGTTTATCGAGAACGTCAAAGCCAACCCCCATACTTACAGCGACTGGGCTTACGGGGAATGGGATGTCGAAACCACCGGCAAGGAAGACGAAATGTTCTCGCCCTTCCTGAGAAAACCGTTCGAGGAGGCCCGCAAGGCGGGCCTGATTCCGGAAGGCCTCGACACGATTGCCGGCACCTGGGGCGCGATTTACGAGTCGGGTGACCTGACCTACCTCAATCTCGTTCACCTGATGGGCTACGACGGCACGGATCCCGATGACCTGACTCGAGGTGAGATTGAAGGCAGGCGCCAGGCGATGATGGCGATCGAGGCGATGCGCCGATACAACCCGGGCTGCGAGAACGCCAAGCTGCGGAACTTTGGCATGACGATTGGTATCCGCGACTCACGCAAGATCGACGCGGTCTACAACATGACGTCGCAGGATGTCCGGGAGCAGGCGCGCTTCGATGACAGTATCGGTATCTTCCCGGAATTCATCGATGGCTACGGCATTTTGATCCTGCCGACGACCGGACGATATTTTCACGTGCCGTATCGCACCCTGTTGCCGAAAGGCGTGCAAAACCTTATCTGTGCAGGGAGGGTGACCGGCGGGGATAAGGACAGCCACGCAGCGACCCGCAACATGATGTGCTGCACGGTGACCGGGCAGGGTGCAGGCGTTGCAGCAGCGCTATCGGTTAAACATGATCAGACATTTGAGAATCTGGCTGTGCAGTTGATTCAAAATGAACTTGTGCGGCAGGGGGTCCGATTGCATTGACGAAACGGCAGGAAGAACGATGGACTCGGAGGCGATTTGTCGCAACTGCGGCCAGTGCCGCCGGACTCGCATCGGCACCGTCTGTCGTTGCCTGGAGCGATTCTGACTGGCGTCCCGGCAGCGTTGCGCACATTTTGCCGACGGCCAATCATGAGCGATTGGCTATCAAGGTGTCCTTCACCATGCCAATCGCGGATACACCGGTACTGCATGTCGGTGATTTGCGCAGCGAGGGCAGGGCGACGGACTCGGCGCGCCAGTATTTCTCGTTTGATATCGATGGCCTGGCGTCCGACGTCGAGTATCGATTGGCATTGAGGGATGCTGGTGGCCAGCCCTATTGCGATCCCTGGCCGCTGCGCACCTTCCCGCATCCGGATGCCAGTCCCGAGCACGTTCGACTGGTCGCCTATACCTGCGCGGGCGGACACCCGGACGACGGTGACTGGTTCCTGCCACTCGAAGTTCGTCGCCGCTTGTTGCAACGCGCGCTGTCATTCAGCCCGCAGGCGGTCATCGCGATCGGCGACCACATCTACTATGACCAGCGAACTGAATTGGAGAACCGGGGGGAGGAGTATGGTCGCCGCCAACGCGAGTTTTATGAACAGGTAGGCTGGCTGGACAGGGCGAAGCCGGCCCTCGGCACCAGCAACGAAGTTTCGCTGAAAGCGGCCGTTGGGCCGCAGATCGGCCAGTTATACGGTACGTTACTTCGCTCCACGCCATCGTTTTTCGTGAGTGATGACCACGACTACTTCGAGAACGACGACGCCGATGCAAACATGGTGACATTCCCGCCGGATCACTATCAGCTCGATTTTGCCCGTTATTGCCGAAACCTGTTTCTGCCTGAGTTTCTGCCCGACCCATACCGGCCGGCATCGATGCCCGGCGCGGGCGCGGGAGATCGTGCGCACGGAATTTCCGAGGCGTTTGGCACGCTCCGTTACGGACGACTGCTCGAGACGCTGATTTATGATTGCGCGCGCTTCCTTTCCCTGAAAGACGACCATGCCGGCCTGATCCCACCGGAGGCGGAGCGCTGGCTGCACGATCGTACGCAGGATCGGGGTGTTGCTCAGTTGCTGCACGTGCCGTCGCATCCTTTTGGCTGGTCCGCCGGCAAATGGCGGGAATGGTATCCGGACGTTCTGGATGTCGAAGGGGGTGCCCGACCTGGAACCGATGCCGGCGATGTCGGGGTGGGTCTGACCACTGATAGACAAAAATATCTCTGGCAATCGGGCTGGTGGCACCAGCACCAGCGCCTGCTGGCGAGTCTCAACGCACAAGCTTCGCGTCCCGCTGTCGTATTGTCCGGCGACCTTCACGCGATCGGGCACTCAACGATTGAACGCAGCCATGACCTGGACCTGAGCGGGAATCCGGTACACGCGGTGCTGACCGGCACCTTGGGTACACACAATGGCTGGCCATCGGATTACCGGGGTACGCCACCATTGCCCGCTATTAGCACGGCCCACGAAGGCTATGGTGAGGTTTTCGAGAAGAATGGCTTTACGGTGCTGGATGTTACGACCGATTCAATCACGGTCCGCTTGTTTGCCTGGAAAACAGGCGAACCCGAAAGCGCGATAGATTCCCTCGCCCCGTACCACAGCTATACCATCAAAAGATAAGCGGCAGGCAATTGACTTCGGCGCATCGATCGACAACATTGAAACACCCTTCCCTGCTGTCCACTGGCGATCAAATAATGAATACCATCCGTTGCTTGCTGTTGACCCTGGTTTCCCTGCCGCTGTTCGCGGCCGAGCTTGAGTTTGCCGACCCCGAGTCCGTGGGATTTTCGAGTGAGCGCCTCGGACAGATCAACGACTTCGTACGTCGGGACATCGACGAAGGTCGCCTGGTTGGCGTCGTTACGATGGTTGCGCGTAACGGCAAGATCGTGCACTTCGAGGCTGCCGGAAATTACGGCCTCGACAATGGCAAGCCAATCGACAAGGACGCGCTGTTCCGTATCTATTCAATGACCAAGCCGATTACGACGGTCGCGATGATGATGCTGTACGAGGAAGGTAGCTTTCAGCTGAACGATCCGGTTGCTATGTACCTGCCGGAATTCGAAAACCAGAAGCTGCTCAGGGATGGCGAACTCGTTGATCCGGCATCTCCGATGACGATTGAACAATTGATGTCGCACAGCGCAGGACTGACGTACGGCTCCCATTACGACAACCCGGTGGATCTCGCGTACCGCGAGTCGAGGCTGGCTGACAGCAGGGATCTCGACGAGATGATAAAGCGACTGTCGGAAATTCCGCTGCGCTTCGAGCCCGGTTCACGTTACCACTACAGCATAGCGACAGACGTGCTCGGTGCGCTCGTCGAGCGACTCAGTGGCATGACGCTCGAGGCGTTTTTTGATCGTCGAATTTTCACGCCGCTGGGCATGAACGACACGTTCTTCAACGTGCCTGACGACAAACTGAACCGGGTAGCCAGCAATCACTACTGGAACCAGGACGCCGGCAGCATGGCGGTGATTCCGCCCGCGGCCAGTCGACCCGTCCAGGGTGTTACGTTGCTCTCGGGTGGCGCCGGGTTGTTATCTACCGCGATGGACTACATGATCTTCTGCGAAATGCTTCGCCAGGGCGGTTCTTACAATGGTGTGCGCATCCTGGGTCCGAAGACGGTCCAGTACATGACCATCAACCAGCTCACCGACGAAACGCGCAACGAAGGCGCGGACGAATACCCGGGGTCGCACCTGTATCCCGGACAGTCCTTCGGGCTCGGTTTCGGCGTCATGACAGATCCGGGCCAGGCCGGCGTCATCACGTCGAAAGGGGAATATTCCTGGGGTGGCGCTGCGAACACGAAGTTCTGGATCGACCCGGAAGAAGACCTGGTCGCCATCCTGATGACCCAGTTCCTGGGCTCACCGTGGAGTGATCCAACGCGCTTTCAGATGAAGGTCGCTACGTACCAGGCACTGACGGAAATCAACGCGGACTAGCTGCGGACAAATCGGCACGCCGCCGGAAGACCAGCGCGTAGACCGCGGCGTAGATGCCGATCACGACGAGACCCACCCACTCGATCTCGAGCGGTGTGAACTGGTAGAGCAATACGAGTCCGAACAAAGCGGTCCAGTTGCCCGCGATGTACTGCCAGGTGCCAAGACGTGCCACCGTCAAGCCGAGGTTCTGGGTGTACAGCCGCATCAGCGAGTCGAGCGAGTTCACGACGAAGATCACACCGACCACGATCATTGCCATGCGCCAGGCGTCCGGAATCGCGATGCCACTGGAAAAATAGTAGTAAAGCACCGAGAACCAGATTGCGATCGGAATGGACGGTACGAAAAGTAGCGCGAGCAACAGTTGCCAGGTCTTCAGCCCGCCAATGAAGCGCGCGACGAACTGGCCGATCATGATGCTCCAGGCAAACCACCAGTACAGGTAGAACTGGTGATAGTCGCTGACAGGTAACACGAAGCGGTGAATGTTGCCGAAGTACTCGCCGATATTGGCCATTGACGACGCCAGTCCGCCCAAACCCATACCGGATACCAGCCATACGCCGGCGATCAATGTGAAAAACAGCCATGTTGACGACACACTCAGTATCGCGACGAAGCGAATATGCGTACTCGACATGGCAGCAAACAGCACTACCAGCGCAACGAGCCCGAATCTCGCCGTGTCCGAAATGCCTTCGATGTAGCTGGGCAGGTATTGCAGGAACAAAAAGCCGGTGAACGCGCAGGTGCCGACGATGACGACATTATTGGTGAATTTGATCGCCGGAATTTCAAACAGCTTCAGTTTGGGCTCAATGATGCAAAAGTAGAACGTCGTCAGGAAATAGAAACCCCAGACGAGAAAGCCCCAGAAGCCGAACTCGAATGCCAGAGGATTGGCAAAGTCGTATGCCGGGTCGTTGGCGTAAGACTCGAAGTCGACCAGCGGGAACATGATCAGTCCCACGTCGAGTCCGGACGTGAACAGAATGGCAATAAACGTGAAAAGCGAAGCGGGTAACGGCCCTTCGCAACGCAGGTTGCGCCAGCGCACGACGATGAAGAGCGACGTCAGTGTCGTAATGATGATTGCAGCTGAGAGGATTTCCGTCACGGTTGTCTCAGAAGTTCCTTAGCTCGATTGTCAGCCCCTGGTCCGCGTAGTCATTAGTGCCTAGCCGTTCCAGTGCGCCGGCATCTTCGCGAATGGTCAGGCCGAAGAAATCAAGTGCAAGCTCTTTCTGCATCCGGTGTGCCAGTTCCGGATCTACCAGTTCGAATTCCGTCTCGTTGTCGAAGGTTCGCGCTTGTGTATTTGGTTTAAGGTCCCACCGCCAGTAACCGCCCGATACGCCAAGAGATGCGTGGTTGGAGTCGGCGAGCATGCCCCACACGACTGGCGCGTCCGTGGACTCGAAAGCCCGGCGCAGCAACGGGTGCGGGTTGTCGGCGCTGGGTGCAGGCAATCCCGCCGTCGCCGCCACCGATGCGCTGAGCCCGATAATCAGGGCATCTTCGGCACCGCTCAATAAAACCGTCGGCTTGCTGATCGTGGTCAGCGGGAACGGCCCGTCGGTACTCAGCAGCACGGATTCTTCACCAGCCGGTTTCAGGGCTGCCGCCGGCAAGCCGGGTCGGGGATCGACGTAGCCAGGCGGCACCACGGAAAAACCGGCCGTAAATCGCGGTTCCATCACCAGTCCGAGCAATGTGGTTGCGCCGCCAAACGAGCGGCCCATCAGGCCGATGCGGTCGAGGTCGAGGGAGCCTGGCGCGGTGCCGGCAAAACCCTCGGCATTCATGCGATCCAGTTCGGCCAGCGCGACGCGCAGATCGTTCAGTCGTTGCAGCAGCGAGGCGTCGAGTTGCTGCAGAAAGCCCAGCGTATCGCGTCCACCGGCGGAAGGTGCGTAACTTTGTCCATACTGTTCTTCATTACCGTATGTGCCTAGCGCGGACAGATGCGGCATGACGCCGGCCATCACCTCGCGAAAATCCGCCTCGTTTTCGAATGCCGGGTCGTGGCCGGTCATTGAGTATGGCGAGTTCCCGGTGTGTTCCGGCGCGATGACGATGTAGCCGTTTGCTGCAAGGTGCTCGGTAAGCGATTCCATGTTGTAACGGCTGCCTGCATCCCCGTGCGACATGACGATGACAGGCCAGGGCATATCGCTTTCAGCCATGGGGGCATCGACATAACTTGCGCGTTCGCGATAAAAAAGCGCTTCGATCGCATCATCTATTTGCTCGGCGGAGACGCCGTCTTTAACGGTGCCGGCCGTCAAGTGAAAAAAGGTCGTCTTCGTCATCATGAGTTCATGAACGTCACGGTTACCGAAGACGTAATCGCCGTAGGTGGCGCGCCGATAGTCGCCGGAGGTGGTAACTTCATGATCGATCGGGTACCAGATCTCGGTGATGAGTGTTCGCATGCCTTCATCGATTCCGGCAACGCTATCGTAGGGGCGCGACTCGTCGTGAAGGAACACGGTGCTCGAACCTGCCGCATACGGTGTGTCCCGGGTCGGTGCTGGTTCGCTGACAGGCGTTGGCGATTCGGTACTGCAGGCGGTGATCGCGAACAGGGGAATCAGGAATCGGATTGAGTTCTTCAAGGCGGTTCCTCTGTTTCAGTTAGACAATGTCGCCGCGTTTCGCCGAACCGGGCCGTTGCCGTGATTGCCACTCCGGATCGATCCAGGGCTCAGTGTGTTCACTGCTCGAAACACGGCCACGCACGATGTCCGCGCCTTTTTCAGCCACCATGGTCGTCGGTGCATTCAGGTTGCCGTTCGTGATCGTCGGAAATATCGACGAGTCGATGACGCGCAGTTTATCAACGCCGCGTACCCGGCACTGCGGGTCGAGGACCGCCATCGGGTCGTCGTCTGCACCCATCTTGCAGGTACAAGACGGGTGGTAAGCGCTTTCGACGTTTTGTCG
>CAZVWF010000061.1:0-5683 GCA_964630795.1 uncultured Woeseia sp.
GCATAATACTATAAATAACTGCAATTCAATGACTTAACCTATTTCATATAACCATTAATACAAGGAATCCTCCAAGCGTGACGCCTCTCCACCTCGTCGCCGGCATCCTGCACACGGACCAGTACCAACTCACGATGGCCCAGGTGTACTTCCGACAGGGCCTCCACCAGCGTCCTGCCCGTTTTGACTGGTTCTTCCGCTCCTACCCCGACTACGGGGAGCACCAGGCCGGCTATGTCATCACTGCCGGACTCGAGTGGCTGCTCGAATGGATGGAAGTGACGACCTTCACTCCCGACGACATCGAGGCGTTGCGGGTACAGCGGACGCGCGCAGGAGACCCTCGCTTCGACGACGACTTCCTGTCCTGGCTGGCGGGCAAGGGTTTCGACGAACTCACCGTCCACGCGGTCCCCGAGGGGCGGGTCGTCCATGCCAATGTCCCGATCGTGACCGTCGAAGGGCCGCTCGCGATGGCGCAGATTCTCGAGACGGCGTTGCTCAACCGGCTCAACTACCAGACGCTCATCGCGACGAAGGCGTCGCGTGTCAAGGAGGCAGCCCGCCAGGGCACGGTCCTGGATTTCGGCGCCCGGCGTGGTCCCGACCTCGGCGCAGCAGCCGGCTCGCGGGCGGCACTCATCGGCGGCGCAGACTACTCGTCCAACGTCGAGGTCTCGCACCTCCTGGACTTTGACCCCAAGGGAACGCACGCGCACAGCCTCGTGCAGGTTTTCATGGCACTCGGCGCGGGGGAGTTGGAGGCCTTCCGGGCATTCGCTACCCGCTATCCTGACGAGTGCGTGCTCCTTGTCGACACTGTCGACACGCTGGAGTCGGGTATCCCTAATGCGATCACCGTCTTCCGCGAACTCGAAGCAAAAGGGCATCGACCGGCGGGTGTTCGCCTGGACTCGGGCGACCTCGCCTATCTAGCGATCCGCTCCGCCGAACTGCTCAATGACGCGGGCTTCCTCGAAGTGCCGATCGTGCTGTCGTCGAATCTCGATGAGCTGGCCATCTGGCAGATTCTGTCCCAGATCGACGTCGAGGCACCCCGCTACGGGTTGGATCCCCGGGCATTGGCGGCCAGGCTCACGTATGGCGTCGGCACGCGGCTCATTACCTCGGCCGGTCACTCCGCCCTCAATGGCGTCTACAAGCTCGTCGCCGTCGCCGACGATGCCGGCGAGTGGACCCCGGCCATCAAGGTGTCGGAGAACGCGGTGAAGGTGCCTGCGCCGGGGGAAAAGGAGGTGTGGCGGGTGTATGACGAACGTGGCCTCGCGACCGCCGATGTGATCGGCCTCGCCGGTGAGGACCTCGGGGAGGGTGGCGACCTCCCGATCCTGCACCCCCACCGGACGGGGGTGCGGAGGACCATCCCCCGGGAACGGATCTCCTCGATCGAGTCGCTGCTGGAGCCCGTGTTCGCGAACGGGTCGAGGACGTGGGACGTGGCCTCGATCGGCGAGATGCGGGCGCGGAGGGATGCCGACCTCAACCGACTCGACACCGGGGTGCGACGCATCGTGAACCCCCACATCTATCACGTGTCACTCACGGAGCGAATGAAGGGCCTCCAACGCTCGCTCATTGAGGATGCCCGCGACAGCGTCCTCGGCAACGACTGATCAGGCGACCGAGACCCCGACCGCGACCAGTGAGACGGCGGCACGGGGCCCATCGCCAGGCTTCAGATTCACCGCCGGTGTTGCATTCGAGATCGTCACGGCCTCGATGATCCTGCGGGTGTCGAGCGCTCCGGCGAGTTCGGTGGAATCTCACCTCCCGACAAGGGGCCGCACCTAAGAACAGGAAATGTTTTGCAATCCAGGCTGCACGATCAGCATGCCCATGATTTCGGATTTCAGAGAAATACCCTGCTACGCGCTACGTTGAACGGGTCACTCGCGTGTCAAAAATCCTGAGCCAGCCTTGATCCGGTCAGGTTAACTACTTGAACATCGAGTAGTCTGTCGCATCCATATAAACGCTTTCCAGTTTGTCGATGATAGGACCGTCACTGGTCGATGCCTGGTAAGCGGCCTGCCACTCGGGATCCGCAATGAAAGCTGCCCAACTGGCTTCGGCTGCTTCACGACTGTCATGTGCCAGCACATATATAAGTGTGTTTTCTGCGAGCGGAGCGTCTTGCGGAACGAAGTAGCCGATGTTGGTCATGCCGTGCCGTTCAAACAACCCGATCGTATGATTCGTAAAGCGTGCATGCAGCGCATCGAGACGACCGGGATGTGTCGTGTAGGTCCGAAGCTCGAACACACGTTCGCCCGACTGGGCCTCGGCGACGCTGGCAAGCTGAATCATGCTTCCGGAAATAATGCCGCAGGCAAATACAGTCAGGCCAAGAAGGCCGTTGTTTCGATATCTTCTGAACATGGTGATTCCTTATTTTTAGAAACGCAGATCGCAGCTGTCCGTCTGTTGCCTGCGCATCCAGTCGTTGGTTTTTTATGACCTGAAGAAGCGCTTGAAGTAACTTCCGATCCCGTCCGAGCGATTGCGATATACGTCGAGAATCACAGCCGCGATGATGACAAGGCCGGTAATGACCCGTTTCGTTGGCTCGGTGGCACCAATCTGGGCCAGCCCGGTCTGCAGGACCGCGATAATCAGGACGCCGAGCAGGGTGTTGACGACCGAACCCTTGCCACCCGACAAGCTGGTGCCACCGACGACCACCGCGGCGATTGCGGATAGTTCCAGGCCAATGCCGGCGTTCGGGTCTGCGGATTGCAGGTAGCCAACCTGAAAAAGTCCTCCCAGTCCGGCCAGCAACCCGGCCAGTGAGAACACCATCAGTTTGATCCGTGAAACGTTGACGCCGGACAGGTGCACGGCTTCTTCATTTGTGCCAACGGCGATCATCCGGCGACCGAACACGGTACGTGACAGCAAAAGTTGCCCGAGCACGACGGTGGCGACGGCGACGAACAATGCCGGCGACAAGTTCAGCCCGGGAAGCGGTGCGCTGACCGACTCGACGGCAGCGCCGATGTACTTTGTCTGCGATCCTGTCACCAGGTACGCGCCACCCCTGGCAATTTCGAGCATGCCAAGCGTGACGATGAACGAGGGCACGCTCCAGCGGGTCACGACCAGTCCGTTGAAGGCACCGCATGCCAATCCGGTCACCAGGCAAAGGATTCCGGCGAACCAGAGGGGTGCATTCATATCTAAAAGTGCAAGGCCCAGGACTGAGCCGCTTAGCGCCATGACCGAACCGACCGACAAGTCGATTCCGGCAATGATTAGAACGAATGTCATGCCGACGGCAATGACCGTCAAAGACGGTATCTGGTTGGCAAGCGTGGTAAACGTTAATGCGGAGAAGAAATACTCACTTTGCACACTGAAAAACAAGACAAGTGCGAGCAATGCACCGAGCAAACCAAAATACTCGCCGCGAAAAACTTCGGCTCGCTGCGTCGATGGCGCTTTGTCGTCAGGCTGCGGCATCATTGGTGTACGCACTGAATGAAGCCGCCATTATTTTTTCGGCCGACCATTCATTTTTTTGATAGTCCCCAGTTAGCTGCCCGTTCGATAGAACGGCAATACGGTCGCAAATTGTTGTTAACTCCCGAATCTCGCTTGAAACGATAACAATGGCTTTGCCCTGTGCCGCGAGATCGTATAGCAGCCGGTAAATCGCCTCCCTCGTCTGAATGTCGATGCCGCGTGTTGGTTCGTCGAACAGTAACACCTGGCAATCCTTCATCAGCCAACGGGAGATGATCACTTTCTGCTGATTGCCGCCACTGAGTTCGGAGACAGACTGGGAGATACCGGTACAGTTGATCTCGAGCTTCTGTCGATACGCTTCGACCGATGTCTGTTCCTTTTCTTTATCTATCCGGCCGAGTGCCTGGCGAAAATTCTGCATCGACGCGAGCGACATATTGCTGGTGATTGACTGGTTCGGCAGCAGGCCCTGGCGGCCGCGATCTTCCGGAATAAGGCCGATACCGTGCCTGATACCTTCCTGCGGCGACTCGAAAATGAGCGGGTCGTCGCAGTCTTCAAGCATGAGGTAGCCGGCTTCCATCCTGTCCGCCCCGAATATCGCGCGCAGCAACTCCGTTCTGCCAGAGCCTATCAGCCCTGCCACACCCAGGATTTCGCCATGGTGAATATCCAGGTTGACGTCGTTCAGCAGCCCGGCACTGAGGTCACGAACACGGATAGCGGGCGAAATGTCAGACATAGTGGCTTGTTGCTGACCCTGCTCCAGGTCCCCTGCCATCAGGCGCACGATCTCGTCGGCATTAAGATCAGCAACGCGGGAAGTATTCACTGACTGGCCATTTTTTAGCACAGTAATGTCATCGGCGATGCGCTTGAATTCGCTGATTCGATGACTGACGTAGATGATGCCGGTGCCTTGTGCCTTCAGTTCTTCGATCTTCTCGAACAGCAGGTCGATTTGCGGGTCCGTCAGCGCTGCCGTTGGTTCGTCGAGGATCAAAATCCTGCAGGGGTGAATGAGTACACGTGCAATTTCGATCAGTTGACGTTGGCCGATGCCGAGTGACCCGACGTTTTGCTTCGGATCCAGCCCCTGCAGCCCGATCGACTCAAGTGCTTGCCGGGACTGGTCATACAGGCGATCAAAATCAATTACGCCCCGTCGCGTAGGCAGCTCTGAAAAAAACAGGTTCTCGCCAATACTGAGCGTGTCGATCAGGTGAGGTTCTTGCATGACGATGCGAACGCCGCGATCTTCCGCGTCCACCACGGATTCGGGGTGATAAGTGATTCCCTCGATCTGCATGTAGCCCGCATCATGCGGTGTCAGTCCGCAGATGATCCGGCACAATGTAGTTTTGCCCGCACCGTTTGCGCCGACCAGCGCGTGCACCTGTCCGGGCGCCACGTCAAAATTCACACCTTGCAACACCGGTACTGCGTAGCGTTTGTGCAGGTCGGATACGGACAGTAGCTTGGTGCTCACGACTGATGGTCAGAGGTCGCTGGCCGTAATCAGGTCGACAGGCGTCTTGTGGTCGTCCGGCACGGTTCCGTCATCCAGTATCTGCAACGCGTACTCGATGCCATAGACGGCGAGTTGATCGCCGTACTGATCAGCGGTAGCCAGCATGTCGCCGCTTTGCAAGAGTTCGTGGGTTGCGCTGATATTGTCAAAACCGACAACCTGGATCTGGCCGGTCTTCCCGGCCTGGCGAACGGCGGCAATCGCGCCGATGGCCATATTGTCGTTACTGCACAGCAGCGCTTTCAGGTTCGGATGCTCGGCGATCAGCGCTGAGGCAATGGTGCTGGCTTCCGCCTGGTGCCAGCTTCCGTCCTGTACGCTTACTATATTGGCGCCAACGGTTGCCATCGCATCTTCAAATCCCTGCTGCCGCTGCTGCGCGTTAAAGGCGGTACTGATGCCACCGATGATGGCGACCTCATCACCGGCATCGAGGTCTTTCGCGAGGTAGTCGCCCACTTTCTTTGCGCCCTCCCGGTTGTCCGGGCCAACGAACGGCACGTTTATGCCGGCTTCTGCGATCAGTGCGGCATCAAGTTGGTTGTCGATGTTGATTACAACAATGCCCTGTGCTGTGGCTCGCCGCACAATCGGAATCAGTGCCTTCGAATCTGCCGGCGCCAGAACGATGACATCGACTTTAAGTGCAATCATTTGCTCGACCAG
>CAZVWF010000061.1:5783-9396 GCA_964630795.1 uncultured Woeseia sp.
GGATTTTCACCGGTTCCCCTTTTGATGTTCGGTGATTACACGCAGAATGCGACAGGCAGGCTTCGAGCTTATTAGAATAAGAAGATAATGGAAACCAGAAGGCGCTTCCTCCAATACTCACTCGCAATGATGGCCGGCCTCAGCGCCTGTAGCCAGTCAGTCAGTCCCACGGCCAACACAATCCCCGTCATCGTGGATACCGATATCGGCGACGACATCGACGATACCTGGGCGTTGCTGATGCTGCTGCGCATGCCGCAGTTCGATGTAAAACTCGCGGTCGGCGACTACGGTAATGCCATCTACCGGGCCCGACTGCTCGCGAAGCTCCTGGAGGCCACGGGCCGCACGGATGTGCCAGTCGGCGTGGGCATTGGCCGGACGGACAATCCGGGCAATCAAAGCGGCTGGTTACTGGATTACCCCTATCGCGCCTTCCCGGGCACCATGCATCGCGATGGGGTGCAGGCCATCATCGACACGATTCACGAATCTCTGGAACCGGTAACGTTACTCTGTCTCGGACCCGTCCCGAATATTGCGGCAGCGCTTAAACGCGATCCGTCGATTGCCCGCAATGCGCGCATAGTAGGCATGTACGGATCCATCTATACAGGCTATGAAGGCGAGGCATCACCGGTGGCGGAGTGGAATGTTCGCGCCGACCCGAAATCGTTACAGGCATTGTTTGCTGCACCGTGGGACATCACGATTACGCCACTCGACACCTGCGGCCTGGTCGTGCTCGACGGCGATAATTACCAGCGCATTCACAATAGCAACGATCCCTGGCTCAAGGCGCTGATCGACAATTACAAGGTGTGGTTGCCGAATGCAGATTACATGGACCCCGCGACGGACCCAACGAAAGTAAGCTCAACACTGTTTGACACGGTGGCCGTTTATCTCGCCGCAGAACAAGATCTGTTCGAAATGCAGGATTTGCCCTTGCGTGTTACCGATGATGGCTACACGGTCATCGATGGAGACAACGGCCGAAACGTACATTGCGCGATCGGCTGGAAGGACCTTCCGGCTTTCGAGGGTGTACTGACAGACATCTTGCTTGGTTAACCGGCGACATTAATCCAATACGATTTCTCATATGCGCGGGCCAATCGAAACGGTGCCTTGCGCCCTCTATTCGCGCCCCGGCGGCGTCCCGTACGGGTAGTGATCCGTCAGCGTCACGTTCTCGTAAGACAGCGCATCGAGCGCATTCGTGCCGACGAACGGACCCGGCGCATCGACCAGGATGATCGTCTTCGCGTAGCCGGTTTCGTCGAATCCCCGCCGGAAGTGCACGCGTGACTTGAGGACAAAAACGTCATAATTATCGGGGTCGAGCGGACCGAAGCGGATCTCGTCGAGCCAGATTACCTGCTTCAATGCGGGCGTAATGATGACCGTATTGCGATCGCCGAAGTCGACGACGGCCACCTGCGGGTAACGGAACGCCGGACCGAAGTAGGTCAGCGTGCCGTCGACCTGGACGGGTTCCCCGCTCGATGGCGCGGCAAAGCCGCCGACCGCCATGCTGAACCGGTCGCCCGCTTGCGCGTTCGCGGCGGCCAGTGCTTCGATGACGCGCTCGTCGCGCACGGTTGCGACCAGCACCCCGCTCATCGGTTTCTCGACGACCTGCTGCAATGTGAACGTCGAGTCGCCGCTCCTGTCGCTGTAGTCCGCCAGCACGACAGGCGTTGTGCCTTCGCTGAAGGCTGTCATCGCCAGGTTCGCGGCCTCCTTCGGCCGCTCCGGGACGTCACCGAACAAGCCTTCACGCACGCGCCAGAAATAGTCCGACATGTCATCCGCAATCCGGTCGGCCAGCGCCTGGTCGTTGTTGGTCATGACGTGAATGGTCGCACCGACGTCGGGCACGTCGGCCCAGGGGAAACCATAGGCAACGCTGACGTAGACATCGCGCTCGCGTGATTCCCAGCGCCTTGCGCGTTCCATAATGTCCATCGACGGCGACTGCCCGGTCCATTGCAGGACCGTCGGTGTGATGACGCCGGGCTTGCGGGTCGCGGTCGTGGGTGCATAGAGCCCTTTGGCAATGCGCACGAGTGCCCTTGCCGAGCGTTCGCCCTGCACATAGGAGTCGTAGTGCGGATAGCGCTTGGTAATAAAGGCCATGTCAGCCCAGCGCAGAAACTCCTCGTCTTCGTTCGCGTGCAGGTCGAAGGAACCGACAATTGGCACGTCAGGCCCGACGACTTCACGGAAGCGTTTCGCGATCTCCGCCTCGGGTCGAGGCACGTTGCGGACGGCCATCGCACCGTGCAGCGCGAGATAGACGCCGTCGACCGGCATCGACTCGCGAAGGTCCTCGAGCATGACGTCAAGGAAATGTTCGAACGCGTCCTCGGTGGTCCAGGCCGCGGACGAGCCGCCGTAGACGCCGGCCGGTGATTCGAGGCCCACCAGTTCGACGTCCGAATATTCCTGAATCGCACGGACGAAACCGGGGATGTAGGAGCCGGCACCGAAAACTTCGTCACCGACATAGGGTGGGCGGAGCTTCGTCCAGCGCTCGATATCGCTGTCACCGCCCGGGCAGAAGGTGCAGGTCTCGTGCGAAAAGGTCATGACAGCGAAACGGAGCTTGCCGGTTTCGGCCTGCTCCGGCGTGCAGCCTGCGAATATGCTGATGAAGACCAGCGCAGCGATTGTTCTCATAAATTTCCCCGGATAACGGTGGACTTTCCGGCGCGCGATTCCCATAGCCTGCGGCCGGTGCGGATGGTTGTCAGGACAGCTCGACCTCAGTCAACTGCTTCCGCCCACCGATCGAACCGCGAACGAAAGTATTGAATGACAGCGACGATCGCTCCCTGCCTGATTTATTTTTGCCGACTTCATGCTCGAGCAGTGACGGGAACAGGATCAGCATTCCCTCCTGTGGCGCGAATTCCTTGCTCTCCGCATTGAAGTCAGTCAACTCGTCGAAACTGAATGCCAGTGGAAACATCTCGTGGCTGCGGTGGAACCGGATGGCGGGCAAGTCGTCGTCACTGTTGTCATCGAGAAAGATCACGCCGCTGACAATACTGTTCGGGTGCCTGTGCCGGGGATGGTAGTCGCCGGCAGCCGAGCGGTTGACCCAGGACTGCGTGATGAAAATCTCGTTCTCGTCCTTGATACGCAACAACTCCTTCTTGTAGCTGAACACGTTCTTATCGATAAACGCCCGAAGCGTTGATAACGGTTGGCTGTCGAGAACCTTGTCGTCTTTCGACATCGAGTTGCCGTCATTGTCGATCATCTCGAGATCGGCGATATATTGCTTCTCCTCATCGGCGAATGCGTATCGCTCGCCGATGATCACCAGCGGATAGGCAAAGAGCGGGTTTACCTGGTTTTGCATACTTATCCTTCGTGGCACTCCGAACGTATCCGTCCGAACGTTCCCGGATGCGCCAATGCACCCTGTAAAGGCCGCCCATTCTAGCCCAAAGACTAAATTCACTTGCAACGGGTCACCGGAATACACGTGTCCTGTACACTTACAGGCATCGAGCACGGGAATCAATGAGGCGGCGCTGCGAGCCGACCCTCCTGGGGGCATTCGATGTCGAAATCTCTTTTTGTCTGCAGTTTCGTTCTT
>CAZVWF010000061.1:9496-16299 GCA_964630795.1 uncultured Woeseia sp.
GGTGGTACCAAAATCGAAATTCTTGCACTCAATGAAGCGGGTGAGACGTTGTTGTGCAATCGCGTTGCGACGCCCAGAGAAAATTACTCTGCAACCCTGGCATCCATCAGGGACCTTGTGCTCTCGGCTGAGAGTGAACTGGGCGAAGCCTGCACCGTTGGTATAGGCACGCCGGGTTCGCCGTCACCTGCGACGGGCCTTATGAGAAACTGCAATTCCACCTGGCTGAATGGACAACCCTTTAAGCAAGACATGGAAGGCTTGCTCGACAGGGAAATTCGGATCAGTAATGACGCCAACTGCTTTGCCTTGTCGGAAGCAACCGATGGTGCGGGCGCAGATGCAGTGACTGTTTTCGGCGTCATTATTGGAACCGGGTGCGGTGGCGGTGTTGTTGTTAATAACAAGCTTGTCAATGGGCCCAACGCTTGTGGCGGTGAATGGGGACACAATTCCCTGCCCTGGCCAATGGAAGGTGAGCTTCAATCTACACAATGCTGGTGTGGCCTGAACGGTTGTATTGAGACGTTCCTGTCAGGCACCGGTTTTGCCGATGATTACGAACGTGAATTTGGACGCCGTGCCGGCGCTCCGGAAATCATCCAGGCTGCAGACGACGGTGACGAAGGCGCAGAAACAATCGTTCGGCGTTACGAGTCACGCCTGGCCAGAAGCCTCGCACAAATCATTAATACCATCGACCCTGACGTCATAGTATTGGGTGGCGGGATGTCCAATGTCGAGCGTATATATAAGAATGTGCCCGCAATCTGGTCGGACTATGTTTTTTCTGACACCGCTTTAACCGCCCTGCTTGCACCCAGGTTTGGCGACTCCAGTGGCGTACGTGGCGCGGCCTGGCTATGGGATTAAGCTGAATCAAGCGCGCTTTGTTGCTGCGTACAGCTCAGCTTCCATGAAATTCCTGGCGTGCGTGGCAAGATCCTCTCCGTCCGACCACAAGTTTCTCCACACTGCCAGTGCCGTTGACAATTTCGGGTCGACCACCGCCGATGAGAACGATTCAAACGTAATGGTTCCTTCGTAGCCGATGTCGGCCAGGTTCCGGAAAATTGTCTGGAAGTCGATCGTACCTGTACCCAGATAACCGCGATGGCTCTCGCCAACGTGAAAATAACCCAGCATGTCACCACATGACTTGATCGCCGCGGCGAGATCGCCTTCCTCAATATTCATGTGATAGCTGTCCAGGTGGACCTTGATATTGTCCGCGCCCGATTCCTTGATAAATTCCATGGCTTGAGCGCCGGTGTTGATCAGGTTGCTTTCATAGCGGTTGACTGCCTCCAGCCCCAGGGTAATCCCTGACGCCTTCGCTTTCTCCGCCAGCCGCGCCAGCACTTCCATACTGTTGCGCCGACCCTCGGTCGTTGCCGGCGCAGGAAATTTGTTGAGCGCCGAGAACAATACGCCGCCCAGATAGTTCGCCCCCATGTCACGGGCGACGCTGAGCGCATCGTTAAGTAACGCCTCACCCCGTGCCACCGCTTCCGGATCGGTGCTGGAGATATCCGTGTCGAAACTCAATCCCAGGGAGGCCGTCGCGCCGATCCCGTGGCTTTCGAGTTGCCGCGCTGTCACCTCCGGGTCAACCGTCCGCGGATCAAGCAGCGGGACCTCGATCAGGTCGTAACCACACGCCGCCGTTGCCGCGATGGCCCGTTCGCTTTCCGCCTCGCTCCAGCCGCCAACCCAGACCAGTGCATGCACGCCGATTTTGTTCTTCATATTTTTCTACCTCCGCGTAAATACCATAACAACCAGCGCGCCATCATGACCGCGATGAGGAATCCACCCCACAGGGCTGTCGCAAGATGTTGGTTCGCTCCCAGCAAGTTTAGTCCCGACGATATGATCTGCAGAATTATCAATGCCAGCACCACCGGCACCACCCGGCCAAATCCGCCGAACGGATTTACGCCACCGAGGAAACACGCCAGCACCGTGATCAACAGGAAGGCCTCGCCGTGCCCCACCCTTACAGAATTGAATCGCGTCACCATGAGGATACCGGCTATCGCGCACATCAAACCGGACAGCGTATAGATCAGTGTCAGTGTTTGCCGGGTGTCGATCCCGGAATAGCGGGCGGCAACCGGATTTGAGCCTACCATGTATGTCGCAAATCCCAGCCGGGTGCGTGTCAGCAACAGTTGCCACAACAATATGCACGCGATGAATATCAACAAGGGCACCGGCACGCCCATCACGGTGCCATGACCCAACTCGCTGACGAACGCGGGGAACCCGGATACATCGCTGCCCCGGGTCAGAAATTCGCCCAGGCCTCGAAGGAAGATCATCATGCTCAGCGACACCAGGATCGGGTGCGCGCCGGTGTGCGCGATCACGATGCCCATCACCCAGCCTGCCAATGTACCCGCGGTGAGTGCTGCCACGACAGCCAGCGCGAACGCGGCAATGCCGGCATCCGGCCCGCCCATGCTCTGCAGCACCCAGGCCATCACTAACCCGGCTATGTTTGCCGTGAACGTCACCGCGAGGTTGAAGCCGCCGGAAACGATTGGCATCAGCATTGCCAGCGTCAGCAGGCCCAGCACGGGCATTTGAAAGGCTATCGACTGGAACGTCCCCAGCGTCAGGAACCGTGGCGTCGTCACCGCGAAAAAAACCAGCACTGTGGCAAGAACGATCGCCAGGCCGATTACCTCGCCATGTTGCTTCTGCAGGGTTTCCGTCTTCATGCCTGTCTTCTGCGACCGAACACGCCGAGCAGCTCCCGGCTGTGACCGCTGGACAGCGTAATAGCCACAAGGATGACCGCGCCCACGATCATGCGGAAGGCAAACGGCGACACCCCAAGCAGGTTGAGCCCGTTCTGCGTGATCGTAATCAGCGCCACCCCAAGCAACGCACCAAACACCGTGCCGCGGCCGCCGCCCAGGCGCGCCCCGCCCAGTACCACCGCCGCCAGCACGTCGAGTTCAGTACCGATAAGCGCATTGGGCACGACTTCCTGTGCCCGATGTGCTGCCATCAGTCCGGCCAGCCCGGCGCAGATACCGAGCCAGCCATAGGCCAGAAAATGCATACCGGCGATATTCACCCCGACGCGACGCGCGCCATCGGGATTGTCTCCCATCGCAAACAGTTGTCGTCCCGATGTTGTCCGCCTTACCAGCAGCCAGGTTGCTGCTGCAACCACTACCATGACCACGACCGGCAGCGTGATTTCTGCATACCCCGACGGCGTTTCGATCTCATAGAGCACGATACGATCGAGCCACCAGTCCGGCAGGTCGTAGATCGACACACCACGCGTGAAAAACATCAGCGTGCCGAAATACACGTTGAATGTTGCGATGGTGACGACGATCGAGATGATCCGGAAATAGTGAATCAGGCATGCATTGAACGCCCCGAGCAAAAAACCGAAAAACGCCGACAGTAAAAACCCGGTTGCCCAGTCCCCACCGCCCAGCTGCATCACTGTTACCGCAACCAGGTATTGCACCACAGAGGCTGCTACCGCGAACGAAATATCGATGCCGCCGGCGATCAGTACGACCAACAGGCCCACCGCGAGAATTGCGTTTAAAGAAACTTGATTGAGCAAATCAAAAACGTTGGTAAGCGTCAGGAACGTGTCTGTCGCCAGCGAAAGAAACACCACCATGATGCTGATGACGACGACCAGCCAGCGCTCAGTGGTATGGGGCAGTTGCAACTTCCAGCTAGCCATTCACGGCCATCTCGATCTGCCCGATGTCCACGTCGTGGGGTTGGAATGTTTCCACAAGGCGTCCGTCGCGCATGTGCAGGATACGGTCTGCGTGGTAGTAGGTCTCCGGGATTTCATCCGAGATCATGACGATGCCCATGCCGTCATTCGCCAGGGCACGGATGATTTCGAAAATTCCGGAACGTGCTCCGACATCGACCCCAACTGTCGGTGAATCGAGGATCAGCACTTTTGGATTGGTCGCCAGCCATTTGGCCAGCACCACCCGCTGCTGATTGCCGCCCGACAGTGTCGACACCGCGTTGTCTGGCTGGCCCACCTTTACCGACAAGCGCTCGATCCAATTGTTGACCAGCACTTTCTTGCGAGTTGCGGATAACAAGCGCCTCCGCAGAAGCTGGTCGAGTACCGTGATCACGATATTGTCTGCAATCGATTGCCGCTGATCGAGGCCGAGGGACAGTCGGTCTTCCGACACGTAAGCAATACCGGCGTCGATGGCCGCACGCGGCGAGCGCGGCGATATCGCCTTGCCTTCGAGCCGCACCTGGCCCTTGTCTGCCCTGGACAGGCCGAACAGGGACGACGCTAATTCCGTCCGGCCGGCTCCCAGCAGACCGGTAATGCCAACGATCTCGCCCTGGTGCACCGTGAAAGACACATCCTCGTACTCACCGGCCCTGGACAAACCGGTGACTTCGAGCAGCAATGGATGACCGGAACAATCTCGCGCTTGCACGTCGTAGTCGATCGTCTTTCCGGTCATCAGTTCGGTCAGCCGGTTCGGCGTCAAGTCTGCTGTCTCGAATACGCCCACCCGCTCGCCATCGCGCAATATGGTTACGCGATCACTGATTTCCATGACCTCTGCCAGGCGGTGACTGACGAACACCACCGTGATTCCCTGCTTCGCCAGTTTTCGGACCACCGCAAACAACGCCTGGGTTTCGGTCTGCGTCAGCGAGGCTGTCGGTTCGTCCATGAACACGATCTTTGCGTCTGCCGCCAACGCCCGGCAGATGGCGACTATTTGTCGCTGGGCAATGGTCAGTTCGTGTACCGGCCGGCCCAGGTCAAGATCGAAGCCGAGTTGCGCCATAGCCTGCTGCGCCTTGTCGCGCATTGTCGAATAATTTACCCAACGCGGCATCCGACCCAGGTTCATCTCGAATGCGATGTTTTCGGCGACGCTCATCTCCGGAAACAGCGCAAGGTCCTGCCAGATCACCTGGATCCCGCGTTGTCGCGACAGCGCGGGCGTCAACGCCTCGGCGGACTCTCCATCAAAGGTGATCTCTGCTCCTGGTTCCGGCGCATGGACGCCGGTAATGATTTTGATCAGTGTGCTTTTGCCGCAGCCGTTCTCGCCGGCCAGGCAATGAACTTCGCCGCGGCGCAATTCAAAATCCACGTCCTGCAACGCGCGGACGCCTCCGAAATTTTTCGACACCCCGGCCAGTTGCAGGATTGGTGTCACTACAAGCCCAGCTTGGCCAGTTCGTCAACCGTTTCCTTATTCAGCGCTACCAGCTGATCAACGATGATGTTGCTGGTCTCGGCATCCGGGCTGATTACTCCAAGGCCGGGAATATCCATGCCGTCGGTAATTTCCTCACCGTTGATCAGCATGTCGGCCAGCGTCACAAAGACTTCGCCTGCCTGTGCCGGGTTCCACATGAAGCCGCCGGTGATTGCATCGTTATGCACCAGGCGTCGCCCCTGCCCCGGGGAAAAGGGGCCTACAACGAACACTTCGCCGACTTTCCGCCGTTCGACAACTGCGCGCCCGGCGCCGATAGGCCCTTGACTGCCAAACGCCAGGAATCCACCGAGGTCAGGATGTGCCCGCATCAGGTCAAGAGCCGTCGACCGTGAATCGTCGACACGCTCGGCAACGCCAAATCGATCGGTAACCAGTTCCATGCCCGGATACTTTTCCCCGAGGTACTCAACCGCAGCATCTGCCCACGCATTGTGCAGCGGCACTGTCAGCGAGCCGACGTACATCGCGTATTTGCCTTCACCACCCATCCTGCGGGCCAGTAGTTCGGCATGGGCTATTCCGAAGCCAACGGCTGACACCATCTCGAAATTCCAATCGACGTTTTTCTGCCCCGGCGATTCATGGGTGATGACTTTGATCCCTTGCTGACGTGCCCGCGCCAACACCGGTTCCAGCACCTCTGCATCGTTCGGCACGACACCGATTGCATCGACGCCCTGCGCGATCAGGTCTTCAATGGCACGAACTTGCAGCGCCGGGTCTGCACTCGTCGGACCGATCATGAAGGCATCGATTCCCAGCTCATCGGCGCGCGCCTTGATGCCGGCCTCCATCGAGTTAAACCACGGAATTCCGCCAATCTTTACGACCACACCAACGCGCGATTCATCCTGCGCCGACGCCGGGATGAATCCGGCAATGGTCAGCGCCAACACAGCAATCAATAACGTTGCCAAATTTTTCATTCTTTTTCCTTTTCGGAAAGTATGCCCCAAGAATGACGGCGCTGCCCGGATTGACGTGCGTGGCAGTCATGCTCAGGACGAGAACCGTGCGCAGTGCGGGACCCGGTCGGGCATCGACAGTCCTCACCGGCACAGCAGTGGTTGTCATGTTGCCGCCTGAATGCAGGGTCGGCTAGATCCCGGCAAAGAGCCGTTGATGTTCCCTTAGTATCCGCCCGGTTTCCGCGGGTTCCGGGTTCGTCGACCAGTCGTTCGGTTTGAATGTCGTCCCCAGCAGCAATGCGTCCGAACGGGGATACATATAGAGCCTGCCTTCACCACCACCGGACGTCAGGTAGTCGACATCCGGGTCAGGCGGCAGGAACAGAAGTTGTCCCTTGGCAGGTACCAGGTCCTCGTCGCCGAAAAGCGCCCGTGCACCGAGACCCGTGCAATTGAACAGCACCGGCTCCTTGAGCGTAAGCAACTCTTCCTTGTCGGCGAAGTTTCGGACCACGAACTTGCCGCCGGCATGCCGGACGTCCTCGATCAGGCGCCGGAGCAGGATCGCGGGTTCGACAATCATCGTGACGGCCACGCTGCAGTAGGTCGTCGGGAACGGGTGCTCGCC
>CAZVWF010000062.1:0-16287 GCA_964630795.1 uncultured Woeseia sp.
TGAGTGAGCAGCCCGGGTCTTTTTCGGATGGTTTCAGAACGAAGGTATTGCCGCAGGCGATCGCCAGTGGAAACATCCACATTGGCACCATCGCCGGGAAGTTGAACGGCGTAATTCCTGCACAAACGCCAACGGGCTGACGCATCGAGTAACTGTCAACACCCGTACCGACCTGGTCATTGAACTCGCCCTTGATCAGGTGCGGAATTCCACAGGCAAATTCGACCACCTCCAGCCCACGCTGGATCGAGCCATCGGCGTCATGAAGCACCTTGCCGTGCTCCTGCGTAATCAGTTGGGCGATCTCGGCACGATCTCGCTCGATGAGTTCCTTGAGTTTGAACATCACCCGCGCACGACGCAGTACTGGTGTACGCGACCACGCCGGCAATGCGGTTTCAGCGGCAGCAATTGCAGTTTCGACATCGGCCTCCGTCGACATCACTACGCGCGCACATTGTTCGCCTGTCGCGGAATCGTGTACTTCGCCGTACCGATCCGATTCCGACTCGCAGACCTCGCCATTGATCCAGTTGGATACGGTTCTGATTGCGTCTGCTTCCCCGGCATTTTGACCCATCGCTCGTTTTCCTTTGATCTAGTTGTTACGCAATGCGCTGCGTACCGCATCAACGACAGTCCCGATTTCGTCCTCGCTAATCATCAGCGGTGGCGAGAATGCCAACGTATCGCCTGTCGTACGAATGATGACACCGTTATCGAAGCACTCGCGGAAGATGTTCATCGCACGCGCAGTCGGCTGGCCCTCGATCCCTTCGAGCTCTACGGCACCGATCAGGCCGATTCCGCGCACGTCGATGACATTCGGCTCGTCCTTCAGGCTGTGCAGCGCGTCGGCAAACGTGTCTTCCATCGCGCGCGCCTTTTCGAACAGGCCTTCGCCCTGGTACACGTCAAGCGTTGCGCAACCGGCGGCAGCGGCCAGCGGATGCCCCGAATACGTGTAGCCGTGGAAGAATTCGATCGCCCCTTCCGGACCTGTCATGAAAGTATCGTAGATGTCGCCGCTGGCGAGAACAGCACCCATCGGTACCGTACCACTCGTCAGGCCCTTGGCTGTCGTCATCATGTCCGGCGTGACATCAAAACGCGACGCACCGAATGAATCACCCGTTCGGCCGAATCCGCAAATCACCTCGTCAAAGATCAGCAGGATGCCGTGCTTGTCACAAATCTCACGGATGCGCTTCAGGTATCCCTTCGGCGGCAGGAGAACGCCGGCCGAGCCGGCAATCGGTTCGATGATGACTGCAGCAATCGTCGACGGGTCATGCAGCGCGACGACGTTTTCCAGTTCGTCGGCAAGATGCGCACCCCATTCCGGCTGGCCGCGTGAAAATGCATTGTGTTCGAGATTGTGTGTGTGCGGCAGGTGATCGACACCCGGCAACATCGTGGCAAACATCTTTCGGTTCGGCGAGATTCCGCCGACCGAGATGCCACCAAAGCCAACCCCGTGGTAGCCCTTCTCGCGTCCGATCAACCGGGTGCGTGCGGCATCACCACGAATACGGTGGTACGCAAGTGCCATCTTCAACGCCGTGTCGACAGCTTCGGAACCGGAGTTCACGAAGAATGCGTAATCGATTCCATCCGGCGAAATGTCCGTCAGCCTGTTGGCCAGTTCGAAAACGGTCGGATGCCCGAGTTGAAATGCCATCGCGTAGTCGAGTGTCTCGGCCTGCGCTTTGATCGCCTCAACAATCTTCGGGTGGCAGTGTCCGGCATTGCAACACCAGAGGCCGGCTACTGAATCGAGCAGCTTGCGGCCGTCGTGGGTATAGCAATACATCCCTTCGGCACGGGAGATCATGCGCGGGTTTTGCTTGAAGTAACGGTTACCGGTGAAGGGCATCCAGTAGGACTCCAGGTCCGGCAGGTCGATGTCGAGTTGTCGTGCGGTGTTGTCTGTCATGAGTGATCTCCGCCAATGGCTGAAATTCAGTGATTCATAGCAAGTGCCAAGCAGGGTACTGCAAGCCAGCAGAGTTAACAATATTTAAACAATTGAAATTAAATGCCTGTTTTTATTGACTAACTGGTACTTTTTGTTAACTTTATTTAACAATTCAACACGGGCATCGAAGATGGACAATATTGGACTCAGGTTGAAGGCCCTGCGCACGGCCAACGGGCTGTCGCAGCGTCGGCTGGCCGGGCTCGCAGGCGTCTCGAATGCGACAATTTCCCTGATCGAGCACGGCCGTACCGACCCGTCGATGGGGCTCCTCAAGAAAATTCTCGACTGTCTCGACGTTTCGTTTGCCGATTTCTTCGCGTCCAGTACCGGCAGTGACGAGAAGTTTTTCTACAGCCAGGATGAGCTGAGTGAAATATCGAGCGGACCGATTTCCTTCTTGCAGGTCGGCAGCGATCTCAGCAACAGCCAGCTACAAATATTGTATGAGCGATACCGTCCCGGCGCCGATACCGGCCAATCGATGCTGAGTCACGAGGCCGAGGAAGGCGGAATCATACTGAGCGGTCGACTTGAAGTGACGGTTGGCGAACAGGTTCAGACCTTGTCCGCCGGTGATGCGTACCGATTCAACAGCAAACTGCCACATCGGTTTCGCAATCCCGGGAACGAAGACTGCATCATCGTGTCAGCATGTACACCACCCAGCTTCTGATGGCACACCCGATACGACGAATCGCCGTTCTGCTTGCCCTGGGCGCAATCCTGGGTGCGTGCGCAAGTCGTGTGCATACGCTCGAAAGCACACAGCATTTATCCCGGAATGAACTGCTTGCACTGTGCGAGGACCTTGCGATGCGCGCGGAACAGAACTGTCAATGGAACATAGAGCAGCGGCAAAGTGACCTCAGTAATCAGCAGACCTGGGAGATCAATTGTCGCGCACGTCGTGACTCCGCAAGGGAAAGCTACGACAACGTATGCCAGTCCTCCCGCGTTCGCACGCCGGAAGTCATCAGGGAATAATCATCGTGTTGTCGTCTCGACCTGTCCGGTTGGGCGTCAAGGTACAGGCGTTGCGTTATGCCAGGCACATCAGATCTCATTCAAAGCGAACCCGTTACCCGCAGGATGACGGGCACGATGGCAGACATCACTGCGGATGAAATTCTCGGTGCCGCAAGCGACAACCTGGTAGCACGCGTACGGGCAGCCTGTCTTGACCCCGGTTTCCTTGTCATTGATCTCGATGAACAAACGCAGACCGACATCGCAGCAACGATCAAACAGATGCGGTCCTTTTTCGCGCTGAACGACAATCACGCGATCAAACAGGCGGTTCTTCAGGATGGGTCGAGAAACGGCTGGCAGCCACGTTATTCGGAACCGGCTTACCAGCCGGGTACCGTATCCAGCCTCGAAGCTTATGACCTCGGTATTCATGAAGTACTGGGCAGCGATGATGAATGCTGGCCGGATATGCCGGGCTTCCGTGCAACCGTTTGTCAATGCTGGGAACGCTACCTCGAGCTGGCAGATGCAACACTCCGGCTGATAGCACAAGCCGCAGAACTGGACACTGACTTCCTCGTTGACCGTTGCGGGACGCGGGAACTCAACTCGTTTCGCCTGCTGCACTATCCGGAAGACGTGACGCCCAGCAGCAAGGAGGACGTCGGCATTTCCGCGCACACTGATTTTGAGTGCATCACACTGCTCTACCAGGACTCGCCGGGACTGGAGCTTCGTGCAACCGACGGCCGCTGGATCGATGCGAAATCCGGCACTGGCAGGATCATCATCATGCTCGATGACATGCTGGAACGGTGGACCAATGGCGAATTTTCCGCGACAGGTCACCGGGTACGGCAGACCGGCAAGCAGCGCTTCAGCATCGTCATGTTCATGGCCGTCGATGACGGGCTCGACATTGCGCCGCTCGATCAATTCACATCCAAGAATAATCCACCGCGCTATCCGCCGGTAACGCAGGCAGCGCATCTGGACGCCGAAATTCGCCGCGCGATCGAAAACGCCGAACAGGACTGATCGTGTACCGGGCTATTCCGGACGATTCGCGTACATGTTGATGAACTCCATCGCCAGGGTCGCGCCTGCCAGCGATGTGATGTCACCCACATCATAAGCCGGTGCAACTTCGACGAGATCCATCCCGACCAAATTGATGCCGATCAGGCCACGCAGAATCTGAATCGCCTGGTTGGTAGTCAGGCCGCCGCAGACGGGCGTTCCGGTACCGGGGGCATAGCTTGGGTCGAGGCAATCGATATCAAAACTCAGGTAGACAGGATTGTCGCCAAGAACCTTGCGTGTTTCGGCGACGACGGTTTCGACACCTTCGCGATGTACGAATGGTCCATCGAAAATATTGAACCCCAGGGTATCGTCATTCGTCGTTCGTAGCCCGATCTGCACCGATTGAGCCGGATCGACGAGGCCTTCTTTGGCGGCATGCCAGAACATGGTGCCGTGATCGATACGCCCTTCCTCGTCTTCCCAGGTATCGCTGTGAGCGTCGAAATGCAGGAGTGAGAGCGGCTTGCCGTGTTTCTTCGCGTGGGCTTTCAGAAGCGGCCAGGCAATGAAATGATCGCCACCGAGCGTCAGCAGGCCGGGACCCTGGCTGATGATATGGGTCGCATGCTGCTCGATCGCGTCCGGCACCGCCTCCGGGTATCCGAAGTCGAAGAAACAATCGCCGTAATCGACGACGGCCAGCTTGTCGAATGGATCGACATCCGTGCCATAGGGACGCATCCAGGAAATCATCGACGAACCGGCTCGAATCGAACGGGGACCGAAGCGCGTGCCGGGACGATTGGTCGTTGCCGTATCAAGCGGAACGCCTGTGACAACCAGGTCGACGCCTTCCAGGTCACGCGTGTATTTGCGCCGCATGAATGAAGTGACCCCGGCATAGGTCGGCTCATTGGTTGTACCGTAAAGGCTGTCGCGCGTTATTGCGAAATCGCCGTGCTTTTTAACCGTCATACGTCAATCTCTCATGAAACGGCAGCAGCCGTCAGGTCAAGGCATTTCCAGGCCTTCTCAATCATTTCGTCCGCCTGCTCGCGGCTCAGGTTCAACGGAGGCGCGGTCACGATCGTATCACCGACCGCGCGCATGACGAGGCCGTTATCCACCAGGAAATCGCGGCAGATTGTGCCGACGCCGTCATCCTCGTCGAATCGCTCGAGCGATGCCTTGTCCTTTACGATCTCCAGGGCGCCCATCAGTCCAACCATGCGCGTCTCGCCCACCAGCGAATGCTCCAGTAGCGTCGCCCATTTCTTCCGCAGGTACGATCCGATCTCGTTTTTCGTGTACTCAACCAGGTTCTCGCGCTGCAGAATCCGGATGTTTTCAATCGCCACGGCGCAGGATGCCGGGTGACCGGAGTAAGTAAATCCGTGATAGAACTCACCCCCTTTGTCGATCAACACGTCGCTGACACGATCGCTGACCATCACGCCGCCCAGTGGCAGGTAGCCCGATGTCACACCTTTGGCGAATGTCATCAGGTCTGGCGTCACCCCGTAGTAGTCAGCCCCGAACCATTCGCCGAGACGCCCAAAGCCACAAATGACTTCATCGGTCACGAGCAGGATGTCGTGTTCCCTGCAAATGCGTTGTATCTCCGGCCAGTAAGTCTCCGGCGGGATGATGACGCCGCCGGCTCCCTGGATCGGTTCGCCGACAAAGGCAGCGACCTTGTCAGCACCTACATCTTCTATTTTCCGCAGGAGAGCACGCGCCGCCTGCAAACCGAACTCCTCCGGTGACAGGCTTCGATCGGAACCAAACCAGTACGGCTGTTCGATGTGCTCGATGCCCGGCACCAGCATGCCGCCCTGTTTTCGCTGGGCTTTCATGCCGCCGAGACTGGTGCCCGCGATCGTCGACCCGTGATAGGCGTTTTCGCGGGCGATGATGATCTGCCGGTCCGGCTGACCCCGGAGTTCCCAGTAACGACGGGCGATGCGAATCATCGTATCGATGGATTCGGATCCCGAGCCCGTGTAGAAAACCCGGTTGAATTGTGGTTGCGTGACTTCGCCCAGCATTCTGGACAATTCAATGGACGGCGGATGGGCACATTGGAAGAAGCTGTTGTAGTAAGGCAATTCTTCCAGTTGCTTGCGCGCCGCTTCTACCAACTCATTGCGACCGTAGCCGGCGTTAACACACCAGAGGCCCGACATTCCGTCGAGAATCTCGTTGTCATCGGCATCGTAAATATAGACGCCATCCGCTCGGGTAATGATGCGACTTTTCTTTTCGCCAAGTTCCTTATGGTCGGTAAAGGGATGCAGGTAATGCTGGCGATCCAGCTCCTGCCACTCTGACCGCGAGCGCTTTTCTACAATTGCCATTGATTTTTCCCATGCAGCCCACGGGCTGCCCGTCATTTCCTGTGGATGCTATCCGAGACCATACGCTTCGTCACCCCTGCCCCACATCCTGATATACAGGGCGAGACGCTAAACGTTGAACATCAGCACCTCGCGCTCCCAGGGCGTGACGATTTCCTGAAAGGCGTGACATTCCTTCTTCTTGACCTCCGAATAGAGGTTCACAAATTTGTCGCCCAGCGTACTGCGCATCGCCTTGCTTGATTCGAAGGCATCGATCGCCTCGTACAGGAAACGATGCAGGCTGAATGGGAGGTCGTAGGCGCTGCCTTCGATCGGGTCGTCCGGCTTGAGTCCTTCGACCATGCCGAGGTAGCCGCAGGCCAGCGTGCCGGCCAGCGCCAGGTAAGGATTGACGTCCGAGCCGGCCAGCCGATTTTCCACTCGTCGCGCTTCCGGCCCGGAGTCCGGCACCCGAAGTCCGACCGTACGATTATCGACGGCCCAGCCGAGGTTCACCGGCGACGCCCAGTAACTCAAGAAACGGCGATACGAATTCGCGTAGGGCGCAAAGATGAGTAGCGCTTCCGGCATATAGCGCTGCAGACCACCGATGTAGGACATGAACAGGTCACTCGAACTGCCGTCGGCATTCGAAAAGATGTTGTCCCCGTTGCCATCGACAATGCTCTGGTGAATATGCAACGCACTGCCCGCTTCCTCCGACATCGGACGCGCGAGGAAGGTCGCATGCATGTGGTGGGCAATCGCAGTCTCGCGGAGCGTGCGCTTGAAAAGAAAAACCTGGTCCGCCAGGTCGATGGCGTCACCGTGCAGGAAATTGAGTTCGAATTGTGCCGGGCCCATTTCCTGGGACAGTGTATCGATCCGGATACCCTGTACTTCACAATACGCATACACGTCATTAATAAACGGTTCGTAATCGTTCATCGTATCGATGCTGAAGGGTTGTTTTTGTGTTTCCGTCCAGCCGAGACGCCCTTCCGGAGGCTCCACTTCCTCATTGGCATCCGAATGCGGATTGATAAGGTAGAACTCGACCTCCGGAGCGACAACTGGATTCCAGCCCTTCGCCTCGTAAAGTTCGAGCACCATACGGAGCACGTGGCGCGGTGACGTTGGTACCGGTTCGCCATGGCGATTGACGCAATCGGCGAATATCGATGCGGTGGGATCCGCCGTCCACGGCACGGGCCGCAGCGTATCGGCGTCCGGTCGCAGCAACATGTCACGATCTTCGACGTTGTCGTCGTTGTCCGCATAGTCCCCGGACACCGTTTGCGCAAAGATCCCTTCCGGTAACTTAAGCTCCCCGCTCCCCATCTTTGCGGCAGGCAAAACCTTGCCGCGGGCCGCGCCGGCCATGTCGGGGACAAACGCCTCGACGTCGTCAATTTCGTGTTCCATCAACCACGATTGAATGAGGTTTTTCCGGCTCACGAATCACCCGATTTACGACGCGCATAGTCCCTGCAGGCATCGCCAAACGTTTGGAAAATCGCCATCGAGAATTCGTTCTCAGTCACTTGCCACTCGGGGTGCCATTGCACTGCCAGGGTAAACCCCCCTGCGGCATCGACGACGAAGCCTTCGACCAGGCCGTCATCGGCGACGGCCTCCACCGTGACGCCTTCGGCAAGTTGCTTGACGCCCTGGGAATGCAGCGAGTTGACGGTCACCGTGTCCGTGCCCGCCAGCTTGTGCAGCAGGCCACCTTCGATCAGGTGCAACTCGTGGGACGGCCCATACTGAACTTCCAGGGGATCGTCCGTGTTTTCCCTGTGGTCGTGATAGCCGGGCTGTTCCTCGACGTGCTGGTGCAGCGTTCCACCCAGGACGACGTTCAGTTCCTGGTAGCCCCGACAAATCGCGAGCAACGGCATGCCGGTTTCCAGGGCACGATGAATCAGTCGCAGCGTCGTTTCATCACGGTGCGGATCATGCATCGTACCGGGCCGACTTGGCTCACCGTCGTAATGATGAGGCTCGACGTTGGATGGACTGCCCGTCAGCATCAGGCCATCAATTCGCGACAGAATCTCGTCTGCCTCTATGCTGTCGCCCAGTGCAGGAATAATAAACGGCACGCCATCCGCACCGTCCCGGACGGCAGCGACATACTTCTCGCCGGCCATGTGGAACGGGTGCGGCGCTACTATCCGGCGATCGGCCGGGACGCCAATTAAGGGCTTGGAACTCATAGGCGGGTCTGATGCCGACCCTGCTCCTCGGACTTCTGACGCGGCTAATATACGCGAGGCGCTATCAGGCTGTATACGGCCAGTTTACAAACCGTACCGTCTACGAACAGGCACCTCAGATGGCGTCATCGGCGCGCTTGCCGAAGGTCCGCAGGACGAAGTAAAGCAAGCTCATGCCGATCAGGATCGAGAGCAATGGCGGGAATCCGTAGCCGCCGGGGATCGTGCCTACCGCTATCGCAACCGTACCCACGAGAATCGCGTAAGGCATCTGTGTCCTTACGTGCTCAATGTGATCACATCCCGATGCCATTGATGAGAGAACAGTCGTATCCGAGATCGGCGAACAATGATCACCCCAAACGGCGCCGGCGAGGTTGCAGGCAATCGCGGAATACAGAATGTGCATGTGCTCGGGACTATCCATGCCGTTGGCCCCCAGAACAGCCCAGGTCAGCGGCACGACCAGCGGCATCAGGATGCCCAGCGTCCCCCAGCTCGTTCCGGTCGTGAATGCGGTCATTGCTGACAGTATGAACACCGTGACCGGGACAAGCGGTGGTGGCAGCGAGTCCGCAAGAATCGAAACGAGATAGGCCGCCGTATTCAAATCAGCGGTTACATCTGACAGCGCCCACGCAAGAACCAGCACAATCATTGCAAACAGCATCGCCTTGACGCCGCCAAACCAGGCATCGACGGTTTCGTGACCGGTCAGGATGCCCTGGCCCACGGTCATTACGGCGGCGACCATCGCGCCGAGCAGGGACGCCCATAACATCGATTTATAGGCATCCGCCGAGCCGATGATGTCGGTCATCGTCTCACCGCTTCCCGTAACAAATAGACCGCCGACCAGCGATAAGATCAGCACGATCAACGGCACGAATGCATTGATCGCCCGTAATGGAATGTTGGGTTTGTGTTCCAGGTTGTCGCCGTGCAACGCCGGCATTTCTTCTTCGCTGGACGACCTCACCTTGCCGGAACGTGCCCGGATCTCCGCCTTGTACATCGGCCCCATGTCTCGTCCGGTTGAGGCGACGTACAGTACAAAGATAACGGCGAGAATCGGATAAAAGCTGTACGGAATCGATCGCAGGAAGACGGTGTATGCAGGTTCATTGAGGTCGGGGATGCTGCGCATCGCGTCACCGATCAAGCCCACTTCGTATCCGATCCAGGTCGTAATAAGCGCCAGGCAAACGACAGGCGCCGCCGTCGAGTCAACGATGTACGCGAGTTTCTCGCGAGAGATCTTCAGGTAATCGGTGATCGGCCGTGCCGTGTTGCCGACGACCAGTGTATTGCTGTAGTCGTCGAAGAAAATCATCAGGCCCATCCCCCAGACAGCAACCTGTCCGCTGACCGCGGTCTTGGCCCGGCTGACGATCAAGTTGACGATGCTGGCCATCCCGCCATTGCGGGTAATGATGCCGACCATGCCACCAATCATCAGCGAAAACAGGATGATCTGTGCATGTTCCGTGTTGGCGAGCGCATGCACGACATAGACTTCGAATCCATCCAATAATCCACCGAAAACGCCCTGTACGGAAACAGATCGGAGTAAAGTTGCGCCCAGCCAGACGCCGATGAGCAATGCCGGGATGACATTGCGCAGGAGCAGCGCGATGACGATCGCAATCAGGGGCGGCGTTACTGACACCCAGCCCGGCAATACACGAAGGCTCGCAGAGGCGGTGTCTCCACTGGTCGATGCCGTAATGTCCCCCGTGCCGGCGCTGGCCAGGGCGATACCCGCGAAGGAGGCCTGTCCCTGATCGTCAGCGACGGCGTAGAATGAATTTCCGTCAACGGCCAGCCGCACCCGGGCGCCCGGAATTATGTCTGTGACGGTAATTGTCGTCTCGATATCCTGCAGTGCAACTTTCGGCAGGACCAGTTCGATGGCATTGGCGACGGGCACCAGGGCAATCAGCAGTAAGACGAACAGATTTTTCTTTTTGATAGCGTCGCCAATTGTGTCCGTGGAAACCGCGCGAATGGTAGCACGGCAGCGATGAATCAGAATTCAGGATTCAGTCGCTGTGCCGCGCGGCAAAGTACCGTTCCCAGCTCTGCACGACGGGTAGCGGTCAGACGCTGAGTCGGACCGCCGATTGAAAGTGCCCCTTGTACGTCTCCGAGGACGCCGCGAATGATCGTGGCGACTGCCGTGTATCCTTCCTCGACCTCATCAACCGTGACGGCATACCCGCGTCGTCGGATCTCCGCGAGCTGAGGCTTCAGTGCATCGCGATCCGTCAGCGTGCTGCCGGTCACCGGCTTCAGCTGTTCGCCCAGGCGTTCGATACCAGCCTCATCGAAGGCCAGCCAGGCCTTGCCGGTTGACGTCGCATGAATCGGCCAGCGCGTTCCGATATTGCCGGCGGAGCCGATGACATGACTGCCGGCCACCTCATCGAGAATCAGCATGTTGTCCTCGAAAGGCACCTCAAGCGTCGCCGTCTCACCGGTTTCCCGCGCCAGGGTTCGCAACACAGGTCGGACGCGCCGGCGCAAATCACTGCTGGCGAGCGCCTGCACACCCAATGCCATCAAGCCGGCCCCCAGGCTGTAAGCACTGGTGGCGGGATTGCGGTCGATCAGCGACTCACTTTGCAGGGCACGCAGCAACCGATGGGTAGTGGTTTTATTCAGGCCTGACGCCCGCGAGATCTCAGCCAGCGACATCTCCGAACGTTCGTTGGTAAAGAGTTTCAGCAGGCGGACAGCGCGCAGCGCTGCCTGTGCGCCCTGCGGGGGACGGGTCTTCATTTTTTCGTTAGATCATATTATGGGTTTTGATTTCATATTATGGCCGAGGCAACGCCACGGAGCGAGACTCAGGGCGGCACTTTCGTGCTCAGAAACGCCACACTGGTGCGCCGGCCGGAATTGGGGCTTAATTGGCGCCGGTTACAATACGGAAGCGCCCATGACACGCAAAAAGCAAACGCCCCAGCAGGCGGAATTAAACCAGTTCCTGCGAAAACACCCAAAAACAGAGGTCATGGAACTCCTGGTAGCGGACTTGCCCGGCGTCCTTCGCGGCAAGCGCATTCGCAAACGGGAATTTCCCAAGATTTTCAGTGATGGCTTTTCGATGCCGGGTGGCACGGTACTCCTCGACACGACCGGGGACTGCATCCCGGAAATTCCCTGGTCCTCCGACGACGGCGATCCCGACACGAATGCCGGCGTCGTACCCGGCAGCCTCGCACCAGTTCCATGGGCGACCCGACCGGCGGCGCAGGCCATGTTCCGTTTTTTCGACCGCAAGGGCGACCCGTTCTTCGCTGACCCCCGGCACGTGCTCGAACGATCATTACAACCGCTCAGGAAAATGGGTCTCTCAATCGTCATGGCGACAGAGCTCGAGTTTTATCTGCTCGACGCAAAGACGGACCGCCCAACGAAGCGTGTGTCCCGGGTGCCTGGCATCGGCCGCCCGCAGCCCGGCCCGCAGGTGTATCACCCCGACGATCTCTGGGACATCGAAAACTTTCTCAATGACCTGAACGATGCCTGCGTTGCGCAACACATCCCCGTGGGTACCGCAGTTTCCGAATTTGCGCCCGGGCAGTTTGAAATCAATCTCGAACATGTCGACGACCCGGTACTCGCCTGCGATCACGGTGTTCTGTTGAAACGAGCAATCAAGGCAATTGCACGTCAACATGGTTTTGTCGCCTGCTTCATGGCAAAACCATTCGAAGAAGACTCGGGGTCGGGTCTGCACATCCACATGAGCCTCGTGGACCGGAATGGCAAGAACTACTTCTCCCGGGGCAAGGACAATATGGCGTCACCGCCGTTTTCCGCGCGACTGCGACACGCCGTCGGCGGCCTCGCGAAGACAATGGCCGAGTCCACCGCGATCTTTGCGCCAAACGCCAATTCCTACCGACGCCTGCGCCCGGAGATGTTTGCACCGGTCGAGCCTAACTGGGGTGCCAATCACCGTAATGTCGCACTGCGCATCCCGGTCTCAGACCAGAAGAATCTTCGTCTCGAGCATCGCACCTCGGGCGCCGACGCCAATCCATACCTCGTGACGGCAGCGATCGCAGCAGGCGTGCACTACGGCCTGAAGAACAAGTGCGACCCCGGCCGCATGATCGAGGAAGGCGAAGTCATCACGCTGAAGCGCAAGATCCCGAATCGTTGGGACACGGCGATCGACAAGTTCTCACGAAGCAAGGTCCTGCCGCAATACCTGGGTGAGGAGTACTGCAAAATCTATGCGCAGAACCGTCGCGATGAATCGCGTCGCTTCCACAACATCATCAGCAACGTCGACTTCGACTGGTACATGCGTGCCGTCTGAGGACAGGAAAATGACCACGGATGAACTGATCAACAACCTGAACGCGTACCACCCGACGGCACTTGGCAAATTGAACGGCTCCGTCCATCGTTACGACGAAGCGACGCAAACCATCGAATTGCGCTACCAGATCGACGAGTCCTTTTGTCATTCGGGCGACATCATCCAGGGAGGATTCGTCGCGGGCATGCTGGACGCAGCCATGGCACACGTCGTATTCGTTGCATTGGGTGAAGTTGTCATTGTAGCGACACTCGAAATCAAAGTGAGTTACCTCGACATTGCGCGACACGGCGATCTGCGCGCGACCGGGAAGATCGCGAAAATGGGCAAGTCCATTGCGTTCCTGACCGCGGAACTGCACAACGAAGACGGCGTTCTGCTCGCCATCGCCAGTTCGACCGCCAAAATTATCAGGAAGCTGCCGGGGAGCTAGCGCCTTCGTCCGCCCGGGCGAGGTCGTCTTCAATGAATTGGCCCGCCCGGTAGTAGTGAAATGCAGACCAGGGCGTCGTAATGAGTCCAACGGCCATCAGGCTGTATCGCAGGGATTCATCGGCCGCAATATCTCTCAGCACATCACTTAGAATACCCGTGACCTGTGGGCCGAGCCCGAGCCCGATGATGTTGAGCAAAAACAGCAATAGCGCGGACGCGACGGCTCGCATCCGAAGACCCACCATGCCCTGGATCTGGGCGAATGTCGTCGCCAGGTAAAAATTCGAAAACACAGTCGGTACGATAAAGAAGACCAACACCCAGTAAGGGTTATTCAGTAGGTAGACAGGGAACAGAAAGAACCAGGCAACCAGGGTCGCAACGGATACCGCCCACAATGAGTACTTGTACCCCCACCTGGCGGCGCGGTCCGCCACGTAACCACCGCCCGCAAAACCGACACCGCCTGCAATCCCTATAATCAACCCCAGGTAGACACCGATTTCCGCGATGCTCATGCCGTGACTACGCGCCATGAAGCTGGGAAAAAAGCTGATCACCGCATAGCCGTTAAACGACGCAAGCCCCGAGCCAACAGCGAGATGGTGAAACGACCGTCTTTTCAGGAGAAACTTCGCAACGGTAGTAATGCTGGCCCGGTCACCGGTATCCGCACGACCTTCTGACATACCCCGTTGCGGCTCTTTCAGGGTAAACCTCACCAGGAGCGCCAGCAAGAGACCGGGAATGCCAACGATGTAAAAGGCTTCACGCCAACCAATGTTCTGCGCCACCCAGCCACCGGCCAGGTAAGCGAGCATGATTCCCAGCGAAATCCCCAGCGTTAAGATGCCCATGGCCGTTGAGCGTTCCTTAGGCGGGTAGAGGTCCGAGATAATCGAGTGCGCCGGCGGGCTAAAGCCTGCCTCGCCAACGCCGACGCCGATTCTTGCGAGCGTGAGGTGCACGATATTGCCTGCTGCACCGGATATTGCGGTCATGCCGCTCCATATCGCAACGGCCACCGCGATCAGGTTTCTTCGATTTAGGCGATCGCCGAGTAACGCTATAGGCACGCCCAGGGTAGCGTAAAACAAAGCGAACGCAGATCCCGCCAGGAAGCCAAGCACCCAGTCGTCAACGCCGAACTCCGCCCGGATTGCGGGCAGCAGAATGGCCAGGATTTGTCGATCGATGAAGTTAAAGGTGTAGACGACGACCAACACACCCAGGGTGTACCGCCGGGCGGCACGACTGAATGTCATCGTCTGACCGTCAGTCACAGATCAGGGCAGAATGGTCTTGAAGATAAAGAAGAAAATGATCGCGAGTACCCCGCCCGCTGGAATGGTTACCACCCAGGAGACAAATATCCGTCCAACGACACGCAGGTCGATGGCTTCTATGCCGCGCGCAAGGCCGACACCCAGCACCGCACCGACCAGTGTATGCGTGGTCGAGATCGGAATGCCGGTCCCCGATGCAATAACAATGGTCGTCGCTGCGGCGAGCTCAGCTGCAAACCCGCGGCTTGGCGTCAACTGCGTAATCTTCTTGCCAACCGTGGCAATAACATGAACACCAAATGTCGCAAGCCCGACAACGATGCCACCGCCACCGATTATCAGGACCCAGATGGGCAGCGCAGACTCGGCGCCGACAATGCCGGACTGTGCCACGCTGATAACGGCCGCAAGCGGGCCAATGGCGTTGGCGACGTCATTCGATCCATGTGCGAAGGCCATACCGCAGGCGGTGACAACCATCAGAACCGCGAATACTCGTTCGACGGTGTAGAAATGCTGCTTTTCCTCGGCCTCCGGATCGGGCTCGATTCGGTTGATGATCAACGTACCGAATACAGCGATCACAACCGCAATGCCGACAGCGAGGATATAGCTGTTCGTCAGACTGATCTCAAGGCCAACATGCTTCAGACCTTTGAGAATTGTAACCAGCGTGATCGTGAAGGCCGCCAGGAAGATATACACAGGTACGTAGCGCTTGGCTTTCTCCAGCGGATCCTCCTGCGCCAGGATAAGCTTTTGGACACTCATGTAGATGAGGAATGCAATGATGCCGGCAGTCGCCGGTGACACCACCCAGCTGACAACGATGGTGCCGACCTGCCCCCATTGCACTGCGTCGATGCCGATACCGACTGCCGCAAAGCCCACGATGGCGCCGATAATCGAATGCGTCGTCGAGACCGGCCAACCGTTTCTGGATGCCACGAGCAGCCAGGTGCCCGCAGCCAGCAACGATGCGAGCATGCCATAGATCAGCAGCTCAGGCTGATCACCGAGAAGATCCGCGTCAACAATACCCTTTCGTATCGTGGAGGTGACTTCGCCACCCGCAAGAACCGCACCGAGGAACTCGAATACAGCGGCAACCAGTATCGCCTGCTTGATGGTCAGCGCTTTGGAACCCACCGATGTCGCCATGGCGTTCGCGACATCATTGGCACCGATGCCCCAGGCCATAAAAATACCGAACAGCGCGGCGAGTGCGATATAGACGATCTCTGCTTCCATTATGGGATCCCAGGCTTGCCGTGGATAGAACTAGTGAGAGAGCAATAGCTCGAGTCGGCGACCGACGCGCTCCGCCATATCGGCGATCTCGCCGATCATTTCAATAACTTTGTAAAGAAACATTGCATCGATCGGATGCTGGTCCTTTTCGACAGCAAACAAGGACCAGCGTAGCGCCGCCTGTCGCTCATCCGTGTCTGTCTCAATTTCATCCAGTTCTTCAAGCAGCGATTCGACGAGTGCTGCCTCGGCACCGCGAAAACCACTGGTGAACAATTCATCCAGCTCACGCACACTTTTTCTGGCCTGCTTGGCCGCGTCGATATTGCGGTCGACAAACTCGATAAACTCCTCGGCAATCGCGCCAGGAATCTCAAGCTTTCTGCCAAGAACGAGCCCGGAAACATCCTTGGCCCGGTTCGCCATGTGATCCTGCACAAGCAAC
>CAZVWF010000063.1:0-6406 GCA_964630795.1 uncultured Woeseia sp.
AACTGTTGTAGCACTTGGTGTTGCGAACCACAGTTTCCAAAAGTGTGCCAGTCGAAAGTCGGCCGCGATTGACATCGAAGAAGCTGCAACGATGGGGCGAACGACGCAGGTAAGAGGAAAAGCGCCATTCGAGCAGATTGGCGCTCATATGAACTAGGCCAGTAGCTCAATTGGCAGAGCGGCGGTCTCCAAAACCGCAGGTTGGGGGTTCGATTCCCTCCTGGCCTGCCACGCTTGAAAATACGATGTGCCAGTCGATCGGAACATCGTATTTAACTACAGCAGGCCACATGGTCCCGTTAATTAAGGGCTGGTGTGGAAAATTGCACGTCTTGTATTAATAGAGTGTGCGAGGTTAGAGAGTTGGTACGGCGCGATCGAGTCAATGGTTCCCGGTCGCGATTGACGGAAGACAAAGATCGATGGCGGCGCGGAAACGACAGTGTTTGTCTTCGTGCTAATCGAAAATTGACAGGTAGTTTTAATCTTGGCAACCGCTGCACAACATGAAGAAAGCCAGTCAGGCGTTCTCGACATCATCAAGCTGCTGATCGCGGCGGGCGTGCTCGTGGGTGGCCTTTATGGCTACTACTACCTGATCGAGTGGTCCCTGCCTTTGCGGGTTTTGCTTGTGCTCGGCGGCCTGATCGTCGGTGTCGCGATTGCGATGACGAGCACCCAGGGTCAGCGGCTGTGGGCGTTCATCCAGGGGTCGCGGGTCGAGATTCGCAAAGTCGTTTGGCCGACCAAGCAGGAAACGACGCAGACCGCGATTGCCGTTTTTGTCTTTACGTTAGTGATGGCACTGTTTTTCTGGGGCCTGGATTCATTCCTGCTCTGGTTAACGCGCACACTGGTCGGCTAAGCGCCGCGGTCTAGAGGTTAAAAGGGAAGATGGAAGTGGCGCAGCACTGGTACATCGTTCACGCCTATTCGAATTTCGAACACAAGGTGAAGAGCGCACTCGAAGAGCGCATCAAGCTGATGGGCCTCGAGGACAGGTTCGGTGAAATCCTGGTGCCGACCGAAGAAGTGGTCGAAATGAAAGAAGGACAAAAGCGCCGAAGTGAGCGCAAGTTCTTTCCCGGATATGTGCTCGTTCAAATGGAAATGGACGATGAAACCTGGCACCTCGTGAAGGAGGTTCCAAAGGTTCTCGGTTTTATTGGCGGTTCGAGCGACAAGCCGGCGCCGATTACAGAAAAGGAAGCCAACCAGATCCTGAACAGGGTCCAGGAAGGTGTCGACAAGCCACGGCCGAAAGTTTTGTTCGAGCCGGGTGAAGTGGTGCGAGTCGTCGATGGTCCGTTCAATGACTTCAGCGGCGTCGTCGAGCAGGTGAACTATGAAAAGAGTCGCCTGCAGGTTGCGGTACAAATATTGGGCCGGTCTACGCCCGTCGAACTGGATTTTTTTCAAGTAGAGAAAGGTTAGTTCGAAAAATTGCGGCCAAGCTCGTTAGCGCCGCGGTAAGACAGGAAGATAATTATTGTGCGGTCGCGATTTTCCACGTGACCGATAGTGCAAAACGGGCGGTTCGCCTGAACCGCTGGTCGGGAAGTGCCGGCAGGTGCGAACCGACATTGATTGCAGTGGCAAATGGGGAGCCCTAACCCGGCGTTTGAACCCAAGAGGAAAGACAAAATGGCTAAGAAAGTTGCCGGCTATATCAAACTGCAGGTTCCTGCAGGCCAGGCTAATCCGAGTCCGCCCGTTGGTCCCGCCTTGGGCCAGCATGGCGTGAACATCATGGAATTTTGTAAGGCGTTCAATGCGGAAACGCAGGGAACCGAGCCCGGCTTGCCGATTCCCGTGATTATTACGGTCTACAGCGATCGTAGTTTCACGTTCATCAGCAAGACCCCACCGGCGGCAGTGTTGCTACGCAAGGCTGCGGGTGTCCCGAAGGGATCCGGTACTCCGAATACCGACAAGGTAGGCAAGGTGAACCGTGCGCAACTCGAGGAGATTGCGACCACCAAGATGCCGGACCTCACCGCCGCAGATATGGACGCGGCTGTGCGCACCGTGGCCGGAACGGCGCGGAGCATGGGAATCGAAACGGAGGGAGTGGAGTAATGGCTGCCTTGTCAAAACGTAAAAAGAACGCACGCGAAAAAGTCGATTCCAATACCGCGTACGCGGTTGATGAGGCGCTTGGCCTGGTCAAGGATATGGCGACCGCCAAGTTCCCGGAGAGCATCGATATTTCGGTGAACCTCGGCGTGGATCCACGAAAGTCGGACCAGGTTGTTCGCGGTTCGACCGTGCTGCCGAATGGCACTGGCAAGTCGGTCCGTGTCGCCGTATTTGCCCAGGGTGAAAACGCAGACAAAGCAAAGGCTGCGGGTGCAGATATCGTTGGTTTCGAAGACCTGGCCGAAACGGTCAAGGGCGGCGAAATGAACTTCGACGTCGTCATCGCCACACCGGACGCCATGCGCGTCGTGGGTACGCTTGGCCAGATTCTCGGTCCGCGTGGCCTGATGCCGAACCCGAAGGTGGGTACGGTGACGGCAGATGTGGAGACGGCAGTGAAAAACGCCAAGGCAGGTCAGGTTCGTTACCGAACCGACAAGGCGGGCATCATTCATTGTCCTATCGGTCGTGCGGACTTTGAAGTCCCTGCGCTGAAGGAAAACCTCGAGGCATTGCTGGCGGCTCTTAAGAAATCCAAGCCCGCATCGTCCAAGGGTCAGTATTTAAAGAAGCTCACGGTGTCCTCAACGATGGGCCCGGGAGTGTCTGTTGATCGGGCGACGGTAGACGTCTGATCCAAAAGTTTTGTGGCCGGGTTCTTTTGAGTCTTGCTGCAAATGATGCCGGCGTAAAAGCCGGTCATCGTCGAAGACCGCAGGTGGTTGGATTGAAACCCGACCTTAATCTATTGCCTGCGCAGATGGTGAAACCTGAGTTGGAGCGATCCGGCAACGGTTGCCACTGTCGAATTGGGGAGTGGGATTTTCTCACTCGTGTGTGTAACCGTAAGCCAGGAGAAATTCATGGCACTGAGACTCGAAGACAAGAAAACTCTTGTCAAAGAGGTGAACGCGGTTGCCGGCGAATCCCTGTCCGCTGTTGCAGCGGAGTACAGGGGTTTGTCTGTTGCGGAAATGACGGAACTGCGCAAGGAAGCTCGCGCAGCCGGTGTATACATGCGTGTCGTCAAGAACACGCTGGCACGCCGGGCCGTTGAAGGCACTGAATTTGAGTGTATGCAGGACTCACTCAAGGGGCCGATTCTGCTCGCGTTCGCAAAGGAAGATCCAGGTGCCGCTGCCAGGGTTATTAAGGACTTCGCCAAGGAGCATGAAGCTCTGCAGGCGGTGTCGCTATCTGCAGGCGGGCAGCTTATGCCAGCCTCTGATCTTAACAAGTTGGCCGATTTGCCGACGTTGGATCAGGCACGGGCAATGCTGCTCGGCGTCATGGTAGCGCCTATGTCCCAGCTGGTACGGACGATCGCCGAACCTCCTGCGATGCTCGCAAGGACTTTGTCTGCGCGTGGAAGCCAGGAAGCGGCTTAATATCTATTACCTGACTCAGGTTTAGTAATTTAGAGGAAAACTGAAAATGGCAATGTCAAATGAAGATCTGCTCAAAGAACTGAGCGGCAAGCCAATTATGGAAGTGGTTGAGCTCGTGAAGATGCTCGAAGAAGAGTGGGGCGTATCTGCCGCTGCTCCGGTTGCAGTTGCTGCTGCCGGCGCCGCTGGTGGCGATGCCGGTGAAGCTGCAGCTGAGAAAGACGAATTCGACGTCGTTCTGACCAGCTTCGGCGACAACAAGGTAGCCGTCATCAAGGCTGTCCGCACGATCACGGGTCTTGGCCTCAAAGAAGCCAAGGACGCGGTCGAAGGCGCTCCGTCAACCGTTAAAGAAGGTGTATCGAAAGACGAAGCCGCTGACTTCAAGAAGCAGCTTGAGGAAGCGGGCGCAGCCGTCGAGCTCAAGTAAGCACTTGGCGTTGCAGTCCATGATGCAGGTGTTCGTCAGACCATCGACGAATACTGAAGTGATAGAAGCAGCCGGTGGGCGACCCGCCGGCTGCTTGCTCGCGTCCGATATTTACGTTCGTGAAATGAAAACTTAAGGACAAACTCAGAAATGGCCTATTCATTCACAGAGAAAAAACGCATCCGCAAGAGTTTCGGCAAGCGGCCGACAATTCTCGATGTACCGTATCTCCTTTCGATTCAGCTGAACTCGTACAACAAGTTCCTGCAGGTCGATAAAACCAAAGAGGAGCGCGACGACATTGGTTTGCATGCTGCGTTTCAGACCGTCTTTCCGATTGTCAGCTACTCAGGCAATGCCGCATTGGAGTACGTGAGCTACCGCCTGGAAGAGCCCGTATTCGATGTCAAGGAATGCCAGATGCGCGGGCTGACCTATGCAGCACCGATCCGCGTCAATGTGCGCCTTGTTATCTATGACAAGGAGGCCAGCGGCACGCCGAAGCCGATCAAGGACATTCGTGAACAGGAGGTTTATCTCGGTGAAATGCCGCTGATGACCGATCACGGTACCTTCGTAATCAATGGCACCGAGCGTGTCATTGTCTCACAGCTGCATCGTTCACCTGGCGTATTTTTTGATCACGACAAGGGTAAGACGCACTCGTCGGGCAAACTGCTGTTCTCGGCGCGCATCATTCCTTATCGTGGTTCCTGGCTCGATTTCGAATTCGATCCCAAGGACTCGGTCTTCGCGCGGATTGACCGTCGTCGCAAACTGCCGGTAACCATCATTCTGCGTGCACTGGGTCTCAGCAACGAAGAGATGCTGGACACCTTCTTCGATAAAAACGATTTTTATCTTTCCGAGAAAGAGATCCGCATGGGTCTGGTGCCGGAAAGGCTGCGTGGTGAGACTGCCATCTTTGATATCAAGCTTGGTCGCAAGCTGATCGTCGAAGAAGGCCGCCGGATCACGGCGAAACATGTTCGCGACATGAAGAAATCCACGGTCGACAAGCTGATCGTTCCGTCCGAGTACCTCGAGGGCAAGATTCTCGCCCACGATATCGTGGATGAGGAGACGGGCGAGCTGCTGGCTGCTGCAAATACTGAGCTCACCGCTGAGCTGATCGAGCTCATGATCGAGAACGGCCGAGAGCATATCCAGTGCCTGTACGTAAACGATCTCGACCGCGGCCCGTATATTTCGAATACGCTGAATATTGACCCGTCTACGACGCGCCTCGAAGCGCTTGTCGAAATTTATCGCATGATGCGTCCGGGCGAGCCGCCAACGAAGGATGCGGCGGAAAATCTGTTCCAGAACCTGTTCTTCAACCCGGATCGATATGACCTGTCGGCTGTTGGTCGCATGAAGTTCAATCGGCGAGTGGGTCGCGACTCCTCAGAAGGTATTGGCATCCTCGACAACGATGACATTCTTGATGTGCTGAAGACGCTGGTCAATATCCGCAATGGTTACGGTACGGTCGATGACATCGACCACCTCGGCAACCGACGTGTGCGCAGTGTCGGCGAGATGGCGGAAAACGCCTTCCGGGTCGGTCTCGTTCGCGTCGAGCGCGCGGTGAAAGAGCGCCTGACACAGGCGGAAACTGAAGGCCTGATGCCGCAGGAAATGATTAATGCGAAGCCTGTTGCGGCTGCGGTGAAGGAATTCTTCGGTTCCAGCCAGCTCTCGCAGTTCATGGATCAAAACAATCCATTGTCCGAAGTGACCCACAAACGCCGCGTATCGGCGCTTGGCCCGGGTGGCCTGACCCGCGAACGGGCCGGATTCGAGGTACGAGACGTCCATCCGACCCACTACGGTCGTGTGTGTCCGATTGAGACGCCTGAAGGTCCGAATATCGGCCTCATTAACTCGCTGGCGGTTTATGCTCGCACCAATGAGTATGGCTTCCTCGAAACGCCGTATCGGAAGGTTGTGAAAGGCAAAGCGGTGGCAGAGATCGAGTTCCTGTCAGCGATTGAGGAAAGCCAGTACGTGATCGCGCAGGCAAACGCAGAGCTCGACAAGCTGGGACGATTCGAGGAAGAGCTGGTCGCAGTCCGACATAAGAACGAGTTTACGTTGGCCGATCCGTCGACGATCGACTACATGGACGTCAGCCCGAGACAGATTGTGTCGGTCGCCGCGTCGCTAATCCCGTTTCTGGAGCACGATGACGCAAACCGCGCATTGATGGGTTCCAACATGCAACGCCAGGCCGTACCGACCTTGCGCGCGGAAGCGCCGCTGGTGGGTACCGGTATGGAAAGAGCCGTTGCTGTTGACTCTGGTGTCACAGTTGTCGCGAAGCGTGGCGGTAGTGTCGATTCCGTCGACGCATCGAGGATCGTAGTTCGTGTGAATGACGATGAGACGGATGCATCGGAATCTGGTGTCGACATTTACAACCTGACGAAATACACGCGCTCGAACC
>CAZVWF010000063.1:6416-15985 GCA_964630795.1 uncultured Woeseia sp.
CGACGCCACCCGTATCGTCGTGCGGGCTACGGATGAGACCGAGCTGTCTTCGCCGGGTGTCGACATTTACAACCTGCGCAAGTTCCAGCGTTCCAACCAGAACACCTGTATTAACCAGCGACCGCTGGTGAAAGCGGGTGACAACATTGCGAAAGGCGATGTGCTTGCGGATGGTCCATCAACCGACATGGGTGAACTGGCGCTGGGACAGAACCTGCTCGTCGCGTTCATGCCCTGGAACGGTTACAACTTCGAGGACTCGATTCTGATCTCGGAGCGGGTTGTAAAGGAAGATCGCTTCACGACGATTCACATTGAAGAGCTGTCTTGTGTCGCGCGTGATACGAAGCTGGGCAACGAAGACATTACGTCGGATATTCCGAACGTGGGTGACGCTGCACTGGCCAATCTCGACGAATCCGGCATTGCGTTTATCGGTGCTGAAGTCAACGCGGGCGATATTCTTGTTGGCAAAGTAACGCCGAAAAGTGAGACCCAGCTGACGCCGGAAGAGAAGCTACTGCGTGCGATCTTCGGTGAGAAGGCATCTGACGTAAAAGATACGTCGCTGCGCGTACCGCCCGGTATGGACGGAACGGTTATCGACGTTCGCGTCTTTACGCGGGACGGCGTTGAGAAGGATGCGCGTGCCTTGTCCATTGAAAATACCGAGCTCGACGCTGTCCGCAAGGATCTCGACGATACGCTCCGTATCCTTGAGGAGGATATCTATGAGCGTATGGAGCGTATGCTGACCGGCAAGATGGCCGCAGGTGGCCCGAACAAGTTGAAGTCGGGCAGCAAGATCACCAAAGCTTACCTGGATGAGTTACCGCGGGAGCAGTGGTTCGACATTCGACTCAAGAATGAAGAGGCCAATAGCCAGCTTGAAACCGCTGCGGAGCGATTGAAGTCGCAGCGCGCCGAGTTCGACCGTCGTTATGAGGAGAAGAAAGAGAAGATCATCGCTGGTGACGATCTCGCGCCGGGCGTGCTCAAGATGGTCAAGGTCTACCTGGCCGTTAAGCGCCGCGTCCAGCCAGGCGACAAGATGGCGGGTCGACACGGTAACAAGGGCGTGATTTCCACCATCGTGCCGGTCGAGGACATGCCGTATCTCGACGATGGCACGCCGGTCGATATCGTACTTAATCCGCTGGGCGTACCGTCCCGAATGAACGTTGGGCAGGTTCTCGAAACGCACCTCGGCATGGCGGCCAAAGGTCTTGGCCACAAGATCAATTCCATGCTCAGGGCGCAGGAGACGACCGCGAAAGTGCGGCGATTCCTGGAAGAGATCTACAACAAGACGGGCGGCAAGCTCGAAGAGATCAAGTCGCTGAACGACGAAGAGGTCCTCGAATTAGCCGGTAATCTGGCCAACGGCGTACCGACGGCGACGCCGGTATTCGATGGTGCAGCCGAGACCGAGATCAAGCGACTGCTGGAACTCGCTGACCTGTCCGACACCGGCCAGTCCAGGCTAACTGACGGACGCACTGGTAAATACTTCGATCGCGAGGTCACGGTGGGCTATATGTACATGTTGAAACTTAACCACCTGGTTGATGACAAGATGCATGCACGATCGACCGGACCATACAGCCTCGTTACCCAGCAGCCGCTGGGTGGTAAGGCTCAGTTCGGCGGCCAGCGCTTCGGCGAGATGGAGGTCTGGGCGCTTGAGGCTTACGGTGCTGCCTATACCTTGCAGGAAATGCTGACTGTTAAATCCGACGACGTTCAGGGTCGCACCAAGATGTACAAGAACATCGTGGATGGCGAGCATGAGATGGATGCGGGTATGCCCGAATCATTCAATGTCCTGGTGAAGGAGATTCGTTCTCTGGGCATCAATATTGAGCTGGAGACAGAGTAATGAAAGATCTGCTCAAACTGTTCAAGTATCAGAATCCGGTTGATGACTTCAATGCGATTCGCATCGGCCTGGCATCTCCAGACATGGTCCGTTCCTGGTCGTTCGGTGAGGTCAAGAAGCCTGAAACGATCAACTACCGGACATTCAAGCCGGAGCGCGATGGCCTGTTTTGCGCGAAGATTTTCGGTCCGGTCAAGGACTACGAATGTCTCTGCGGCAAGTACAAGCGTCTGAAGCATCGTGGCGTCGTCTGCGAGAAGTGTGGCGTCGAGGTTACACAGACGAAGGTGCGTCGCGAGCGCATGGCGCACATCGACCTGGCCAGCCCGGTCGCCCACATCTGGTTCCTGAAGTCATTGCCGAGTCGCATCGGTCTCATGCTGGACATGACGCTCAGAGAAATCGAGCGAGTGCTGTACTTCGAGGCCTTTGTGGTCGTCGATCCCGGTATGACACCGCTCGAACGCTGCCAGCTCATGACGGACGAGATGTATCTCGATGCGATCGAGCAGTACGGCGACGAATTCGATGCCCGCATGGGCGCCGAGGCTGTGCGCGAGATGCTGATGACAATCGATCTTCAGCGCGAGGTGTTGCAGGTTCGCGAAGACATCGGTGCAACCCGGTCGGAAACGAAGATCAAGCGCCTGTCGAAACGACTGAAGCTCCTGGAATCGTTCATTGAGTCCGGCAACAAGCCGGAGTGGATGGTCATGACCGTTCTGCCGGTACTGCCGCCGGACCTGCGACCGCTGGTGCCGTTGGATGGCGGTCGATTCGCGACGTCGGATCTGAACGATCTGTACCGCCGTGTCATCAACCGTAACAATCGCCTGCGACGTCTGCTCGAGCTCAACGCGCCGGACATCATCGTGCGTAATGAGAAGCGCATGTTGCAGGAGTCTGTCGACGCATTGCTCGACAATGGCCGACGCGGTCGCGCGATCACGGGCACGAACAAGCGTCCGCTGAAATCGCTTGCTGACATGATCAAGGGCAAGCAGGGCCGCTTCCGACAGAACTTGCTCGGTAAGCGCGTTGACTACTCCGGTCGTTCCGTCATCGTGGTTGGCCCGACGCTCAAGCTGCACCAGTGTGGCCTGCCGAAGAAGATGGCGCTCGAGCTTTTCAAGCCGTTTATTTTCTCCAAGCTGCAATTGCGGGGTGAGGCGACAACGATCAAGGCCTCCAAACGACTGGTCGAGCGCGAAGGTGCAGAAGTCTGGGACATCCTGGAGGAAGTCATTCGCGAACACCCGGTCATGCTTAACCGTGCACCGACGCTGCACAGGCTTGGTATCCAGGCCTTTGAGCCGGTGTTGATTGAGGGCAAGGCAATTCAGCTGCATCCGCTCGTTTGTACGGCGTTCAATGCCGACTTCGATGGTGACCAGATGGCTGTCCATGTACCTCTGTCGATCGAGGCACAGCTCGAAGCACGCGCATTGATGATGTCGTCCAACAACATCCTGTCCCCGGCGAACGGTGATCCGATCATCGTGCCGTCCCAGGACGTCGTGCTGGGTCTTTACTACATGACTCGTGCTACCGTTAACGGCAAAGGCGAGGACATGGTTTTTAGCGATATCGACGAAGCGCGCCGTGCTTATGAGAGCGGACTGTGTGCATTGCAGGCCCGTGTCAAAGTTCGAGTACCGATGCATGATGTTGATGACGAAGGCGAAGTCGCGACGACCATCAAGCTGGTAGACACCACCGTCGGTCGATCGCTGCTGTCTACCTTGTTGCCCAAGGGTCTGAGTTTCGACCTCGTCAATCGCGACATGTCGAAGAAAGCCATTTCCAATGCCATCAACGCCTGTTATCGCAACCTGGGCCTCAAGAAAACGGTCGTCTTTGCTGATCGCCTGATGTACACGGGTTTCCGGTTCGCGACGACGGCGGGAATCTCGATCGGCGTCAATGACATGGTTGTACCGGAAAACAAGGAAGAGATCCTGTCCTCGGCCGAGTCTGAAGTGAAAGAAATTCAGGACCAGTATGCATCCGGCCTGGTAACGGAAGGTGAGCGCTACAACAAAGTGGTCGATATCTGGTCCCACACGAACGATCAGGTAGCCAAGGCCATGATGGACAAGCTGGGTATGGAGACTGTGCAGGATGCGGATGGCAAGGATGTCGAGCAGGAATCGTTCAACTCCATCTACATGATGGCTGATTCGGGTGCTCGTGGTTCTGCCGCACAGATCAGGCAACTTGCCGGTATGCGCGGCCTGATGGCCAAGCCGGACGGCTCGATCATTGAAACGCCGATTACCGCAAACTTCCGCGAAGGTCTCGACGTACTGCAGTACTTCATCTCGACGCACGGTGCGCGTAAAGGCCTGGCCGATACCGCACTGAAGACCGCGAACTCGGGTTACCTGACGCGCCGTCTCGTTGACGTCGCGCAGGACCTGGTTGTCACCACAGTAGACTGCGAAACGCGTAAAGGCGTCTCGATGACGCCCCTCGTCGAAGGCGGTGATGTTGTCGAACCGCTACGTGAACGTGTTCTGGGTCGCGTGCTGGCGGAGCCGGTGCTGATCCCGGGGTCTGACAATATCGCATTTGATGCGGGCACGATGCTCGATGAGGCGGGTGTTGCAAGGCTTGAAGAGCTGTCAATTGACCACGTGCTGGTTCGCTCGCCGATTACCTGTGAAGTGCGCTACGGCGTATGCTCACAGTGCTACGGTCGTGACCTTGCACGCGGACATCGCATCAACATCGGTGAGGCGGTGGGCGTCATTGCTGCACAGTCGATTGGTGAGCCGGGCACACAGCTGACGATGCGCACCTTCCATATCGGTGGTGCCGCGTCTCGATCCGCTGCTGTGAACTCTATCGAGATCAAGAACAACGGTACGGTGAAGCTGAACAACATCAAGACCGTGAAGCACAAGAAGGGTTACCTTGTTGCCGTTTCGCGATCCGGTGAGATTACAGTGATCAACGAGCACGGACGTGAGCGCGAGCGATACAAAGTGCCCTATGGCGCGACCATTACGATCGAAGACAACGATGAGGCTTCGCAGGGACAGGTTGTCGCGAACTGGGATCCGCATACCCACCCGGTTGTTACCGAGGTTGCGGGCCAGCTGCAGTTCGAGGACTTCGTCGACGGCGTTACCGTGAGCGAGCAAATTGACGAGTTCACGGGCCTGACCAGTATCGTCATACTGGATCCCAAGACCCGGGGTCCTGCGGGTAAGGACCTGAAGCCTGTTGCCAGGCTGGTCGATAAGAATGGCGACAGTATTTGCTTTGCGAACACCGATATTCCGGCCACATATGCGTTGCCGGCAGGCGCCATCCTGAGCATGGGTGATGGATCCGTCGTATCGGTGGGTGACATCATCGCGCGTATTCCGCAGGAATCGTCGAAAACACGTGATATCACGGGTGGTCTGCCACGCGTAGCCGACCTGTTCGAAGCCAGGAAGCCGAAAGAGCCGGCAATCATGGCCGAGCATACGGGTACGGTCAGCTTCGGTAAGGAAACGAAAGGCAAGGTTCGCCTGGTCATTACCGACGAAACGGGTGAGAGCAAGGAAGAACTCATTCATAAATGGCGTCACCTGAATGTCTTTGAGGGTGAGCAGGTGGTGCGCGGTGAGGTCATCGCCGACGGCGAGCCCAATCCGCACGACATTCTGCGACTGCAGGGCGTTGAAAACCTGGCAGACTACCTCGTTCGCGAGATCCAGGATGTCTATCGCCTGCAGGGTGTGAAGATCAACGACAAGCACATCGAGGTCATCATTCGCCAGATGCTGCGCAAGGTGAATGTCAGCGCAGCGGGCGAGAGTACCTACCTCCGTAGCGAGCAGATCGATCGGGCGCGAGCGCTCGAAACGATCGAAACCCTGGAGGCACAGGGCAAGGACCCGCTTGAGTTCGAGCCGATGCTGCTGGGTATCACCAAGGCATCGCTGGCGACAGAGTCCTTTATCTCTGCGGCATCTTTCCAGGAAACAACGCGTGTCCTCACCGAGGCAGCTGTACGTGGTCTGAAAGATTATCTGCGCGGGCTCAAGGAGAACGTCATCGTTGGTCGACTGATTCCCGCCGGAACAGGCTTCGCACACCACGCCGAACGGCGACGGACGCGGGAGCAGGACCTCGCGGAACAGCTTCAGGAGCTTGAGGAAGAATCACAAGCTGCTGAATCAAAAGAAGAAAATGTTGTTGAGGCGATAGCAGCGGAGCTGGCTGGTGAGATGGTCGTGGCTGAGGAGGAGGCTACTGAGGCATCTGCCGAAGGTGACGAACCGACGCCGGCAGGTTGATCGACACAGGAATCCAGTCCGGCGGGGTTGAACCCCCACCGGATTCGTTTCCAGGCTGCTTGACAGCCACAATGGCGCATCAATACAATGCCCGGCCTTAACCTAGGGGACGTAATATACGGCCCCTACAATTGAAGGACGCGACTTATCACTTCCCCTGAATTTTCAGGGGGTTAAAGTGCAAGTCGTCAACCCCCAGGCTGGCCCGGGATGGGTCCGGCCGTTGGGCGCGCGCGTAAAACCGCGCGCTGTTTTTTTAGCAAGTAACAAAAGAAGAGAAGGCCGATGGCCACAACGAATCAACTCGTACGCAAGCCGCGCAGCATGAAGGCGGTGAAAAGCACGGTACCGGCGCTTGAGAGCAGCCCTCAAAAGCGCGGCGTATGCACACGCGTCTATACAACGACACCGAAGAAGCCGAACTCGGCAATGCGCAAGGTTGCGCGTGTTCGCCTGACGAATGGATACGAAGTCACCAGCTATATCGGCGGTGAGGGTCACAACCTGCAGGAACACTCTGTGGTCCTGATTCGTGGCGGTCGCGTAAAGGATCTGCCGGGTGTCCGTTACCACACGGTACGTGGCACGCTGGACTGCGCAGGTGTCGGTGATCGTCGACAGGGCCGATCGAAGTACGGCACCAAGCGACCGAAGTCTTAATACCAGGAACCAGAGCCCGGATCTGTTCCGGCATTTTCAGAGATAAGTAATGTCCAGAAGAACACAGGCGCCTAAGCGCACGATATTGCCCGACCCGAAATACGGTAGCGAACTCCTGGCCAAGTTCATGAATATGATTATGAATGACGGCAAGAAGTCTGTCGCCGAACGCATCATCTATGGTGCGCTTGACCGGATCTCGGAGAAGGAAACGCAGGCGGACGACAAGGCGCTCGAATTACTGGAGCAGGCATTGGAAAACGTTAAGCCGGTCGTCGAGGTCAAGTCTCGCCGCGTCGGTGGTGCAACCTACCAGGTCCCGATCGAAGTTCGCCCCGCCCGTCGCCAGACACTGGCGATGCGCTGGGTTATCGACGCTGCCCGTTCGCGCAGTGAAAAATCCATGGCACACAGACTGGCCCATGAACTGATGGACGCAGCCGAGAATCGCGGCACTGCCGTGAAGAAAAAGGAAGACACTCACCGGATGGCGGAGGCGAACAAAGCGTTCTCCCATTATCGCTGGTAAGGCTTTTATGCATTTTTAAGGAATATTCTCGTGGCACGCACAACCCCCATTGATCGTTATCGCAACATCGGCATCATGGCGCACATCGATGCCGGCAAGACGACGACGACCGAACGTGTACTTTTTTATACCGGTGTCTCTCACAAGATTGGTGAGGTACATGACGGCGCTGCCGTTATGGACTGGATGGAGCAGGAACAAGAGCGCGGCATTACGATCACGTCTGCAGCGACAACCTGCTTCTGGTCTGGCATGGACCAGCAGTATGACGAGCATCGCGTCAACATTATCGATACGCCCGGCCACGTTGACTTCACGATTGAAGTTGAGCGCAGTCTGCGCGTACTCGACGGCGCGGTAACCGTTCTGTGCTCTGTCGGTGGCGTCGAGCCGCAGACAGAAACGGTCTGGCGCCAGGGCAACAAGTACAACGTGCCGCGTATGATTTTTGTCAACAAGATGGACCGCGCGGGTGCAGATTTCCTGCGTGTTGTCGATCAGGTCAAGGAACGTCTGGGCGCAAACGCTGTGCCCGTTCAGTTGCCGATCGGGGCCGAAGAGAATTTCGAGGGCGTAGTCGACCTCGTGCGCATGAAGGCGATTTACTGGGACGAGGACAACATGGGAACCTCCTATGAGCTTCGCGACATCCCGGACAACCTTGCTACCGATGCGCAAATGTATCGTGAGCAGATGGTCGAGGCGGCGGCGGAAGCCAACGATGAACTCATGGAGAAGTTCTTTGACGCTGGTGATCTGTCTGAGGACGAGATCCATGCCGGCCTGCGCCAGCGTACGTTGAGTGGCGAGATCGTCGTCGCGATGTGCGGTACCGCATTCAAAAATAAAGGTGTGCAGGCCATGCTTGACGCCGTTATTGACTTCATGCCGTCACCTATCGACGTGCCTGCTATCAAGGGTATTCTCGATGATGACGAAACTGAAGGCGAGCGACCTGCTGATGATAGTGCGTCTTTTTCTGCGCTCGCATTCAAGATCGCGACAGACCCATTTGTCGGTAACCTGACGTTCTTCCGGGTGTATTCCGGCGTGCTGAATTCAGGCGACACGATTTTCAACCCGGTCAAAGGCAAGCGCGAACGAATCGGCCGCATCCTGCAGATGCACTCAAACGATCGTAAAGAGATCAAAGAAGTGCGGGCAGGAGATATTGCCGCAGCCGTTGGATTGAAGGACGTCACGACGGGCGACACGCTCTGTGAGCTTAAGGATGTCATCACGCTTGAGCGTATGGAGTTTCCGGAGCCGGTTATTGCGGTTGCCGTGGAGCCCAAGACCAAGGTCGATCAGGAAAAAATGGGTATCGCGTTGCAGAAGCTCGCGAAGGAAGATCCGTCTTTCCGCGTGGCAACGGACGAAGAGTCCGGCCAGACAATCATCTCCGGTATGGGTGAGCTTCACCTCGATATCATCGTCGATCGAATGAAGCGTGAATTTAATGTGGAAGCCAACGTCGGCAAGCCACAAGTTGCCTACCGTGAAACGATTCGTTCAATGGTCGAACAGGAAGGTAAGTTTGTGCGGCAGTCGGGTGGTCGTGGTCAGTATGGCCATGTCTATCTGAAGATCGAGCCGCAGGAAGCAGGTGCGGGCTACGAGTTCGTCAATGCAATTGTTGGTGGTGCCGTACCGCGCGAATATATCGGTGCTGTGGACAAAGGCATCCAGGAGCAAATGGAAAATGGTGTCATTGCCGGATTCCCGGTCGTTGATACCAAGGTGACCTTGTATGACGGTTCCTACCATGATGTCGACTCCAGTGAGATGGCGTTCAAGATTGCCGGTTCCATGGGGTTCAAGGATGGTGCGCTGAAGGCAAATCCGGTATTGCTCGAGCCGATCATGAAAGTTGAGGTCGTTACACCCGAAGACTACATGGGCGATGTGATGGGTGACCTGAACCGCCGTCGCGGATTACCGCAAGGGATGGAGGATACACCGGCCGGCAAGACGATTCGCGCCGAGGTGCCGCTGGCCGAGATGTTTGGCTATGCGACGGACCTGCGCTCGATGAGCCAGGGTCGTGCGACGTACTCCATGGAATTCGAGAAGTACAACGAAGTGCCGCAGAGTGTTGCTGACACTGTGACGAAGAAAGCTTCATAAAATTTTAAAGATCAACTACCCACGAGATAAGGGACATGTCCAAAGAGAAATTTGAGAGAAATAAGCCACACGTAAACGTAGG
>CAZVWF010000064.1:0-15467 GCA_964630795.1 uncultured Woeseia sp.
AGAATAATCCGGATGCCAATGCGGCGTGATTCGTCGATGGATGGTTTCGAACCGGCGACCAGGGCGTTAAGGATGAGGATCGCTACCAGACCATCACCGGGCGCCTTAAGGAGATCATTAATCGGGGGGGTGAGAAAATTTCGCCGCGCGAAGTCGATGACGTCCTCATGGATCATTCGGCAGTACAACAGGTGGTGACATTCGCCATGCCGCACAAGTCGCTTGGCGAGGAAGTCGCTGCGGTGGTAGTCCTTCGCGAAGGGGAGTCAGCCGATCAAGCATCGATTCGATCATTTGCAGCAGAGCATCTGGCGTCGTTCAAGGTGCCACGCAAAGTGTTGATCATGGATGAGATCCCCAAGGGGGCAACCGGCAAACTGCAACGCATCGGCCTTGCCGAGAAACTGGGGCTTGGGTAATGAGGATCTGCATCTATGGTGCGGGTGCTATCGGCGCGTGGCTGGGCGTTGAGCTATCGCTGGCAGGAGAAGATGTCACATTGATTGCACGCGGTCCGCACCTGGCGGCCATGCAAAAAAACGGCGTCAGGCTGTTGATCGATGGCGAGGAAAAAGTTGCACACCCGAGATGCGTGGAAGACCCGGCCGAAGCAGGGCCCCAGGACTACGTCATCATTACCCTGAAGGCACATTCCCTGCCAGGTATTGCCGACAAGCTGGACCCATTGCTGGGCCCTGATACCGCCGTTGTCACCGGTGTAAACGGCATTCCCTGGTGGTATTTCTACAAGCTCGATGGGCGATACGAAAATCACAAACTCGAAAGCGTCGATCCCGGCGGGCGATTCTGGGATGTCGTCGGTCCTGAGCGCGCCATCGGCTTTGTCGTCTATCCCGCTGCCGAGATCGCTGAGCCTGGTGTCATTCGCCATATCGAAGGCAATCGCTACACGATGGGTGAACCAGATGGTCAGCCTTCAGAGCGAACTGCCAGGTTGTGCGCGGCAATGAAGGAAGCCGGTTTTGTCGCACGCGTTCGAAACAATATTCGCGACGACATCTGGATCAAGCTGTGGGGCAATCTCTGCTTCAATCCGATCAGTGCGTTGACGCATGCGACGCTCGACAAGGTTGCAGGGGAGGCCGGCACAGGCGGGGTTTGTCGCCTGATGATGCTCGAAGCCCGGGAGATTGGCGAGCGACTGGGAGCGAAGTTCCGCGTCGATGTCGACAGGCGCCTGGCAGGGGGTGCGGCCGTCGGCGCGCACAAGACGTCCATGTTGCAGGATCTCGAAATGGGCCGGCCGATGGAAATCGACGCGCTGGTCACGGTCGTTCAGGAACTCGGCCGACTCGTCGACGTACCGACGCCAACCATCGACGTGGTGCTGGCTCTCATTCAGCAACGCGGGCAAATCGCGGGCACCTACCAGGAGACTTGAATGGCAGAACAAGAGGGCAATTCGCGCGAGGACTTTTCCGATCTCGAACTACCATCGCTGGCACCGGGCAGCCTCGCTCGCAAGTTTGGCCCGGGTATCATGTTGATGATGACCGGTATTGGAACCAGTCATCTCGTGACGGCGCCCGTTGCCGGCGGGCGATTCGAGTATGCCTTGCTCTGGTGCCTGCCGATCGCCTACATCTTCAAGTACTACGGTTTCGAGATGGCCATCCGCTTCACACATGCGACCGGTCGCAGCATGCTCGATGCCTACGCGACAGCCTGGAAAAAACTGCCGGTCTGGTATGTGTTGATCACAACAGTCATTCAATCGGCGGTAGGGCAGGCGGGACGACTGATTGCGGCAGCGGCGGTCGTTTTCTATTTCTTCCGAATGTACCTCGGCGTCGATATACCGGGATTCGACGATGATCAGGAACTGGCGATATATGCGCTTATTCTAGGCGTCACCTCGGTGCTCATTATCCTGCGCGGTCGGTATGCCGTTGTGGAGCTTGCCACCAAGATAGCGGCCGGGGTTCTGATCGTCTGTACCCTGGCGGTATTTGTCGTAGAGCCGGCGCCTATCTCGTCGTTCGTCAATTTCTTCAAGCTTGATACACCCGACGGCTCCTGGCTGATCATCGCTTCTTTCCTGGGGTTGTTGCCTACCGGTATCGACGTTTCCCTGCAGGCCTCGGAGTGGGGCAAGGCAAAATCTGTCGGCCTCAGTAAACTGCGCCCGCAGTTAGAGAAGGACGGCGTCATGCCGGTGTTCAATTCATTCGACGGCTCGCACAAGGATCTCATCTTCGACACCTCCGAGTTGCCACCGCGTGCACGAGAGTACTGCCGTCGATGGTTCAAAATCGGTCTGATCGATTTTCGGACCGGCCACGTGGTTTCATTCGTTCTGGCGGCGATCTTCATGTTGCTGGCAGCTGTCTGGATTTATCCGAGCGATGTGAGTGGTAACGCGGTCATGGGTGAGATTGCGCGGATATTTACGGACAGTGTTGGTCCGAGCCTGATGTTGATATTCCTGGCCGGCGCACTGGCTGCTACCTTTTCGACGGCCTTCAATTACTTCGATGGCTGGCCGCGCGTGGTTGGTGCCTGTTGTCGAAACCTGTTCCGAAAGACGGCAGGCTTGCCCCGTACGTCGAAGGAAACGCTGGACGATGCACAGCGGAAAACCTGGTACTCGGAGTACAACATCTACCGAATCAGCATGTTTTTTTCGCTGATCACGTCGGTGGCAATCATCGCTGGTCTGCCGCGGCCGGTTTACCTGGTGTTAGTCGCTTCCGCATTAGCCTATTTCGTTGCACCGGTGATCTATTTTCTCAATCTGCACTACTGCAAGAAGATTATCCCCAGGAACGACACCTTGTTTCATCCGTCTCCCTTCGCCACCTGGTTCGGTTGGCTGAGTCTCATCGTCTTTACCGGAATGTCCGCCATACTGATTGCACAGCGCCTGTTTGGCGTCTCGCTGTTCTGAAACGACCGCTGTTGTTTCTCATGATTGATGCCCGTGTGCTGGTCAACGTCAGCACGCGCACTGTGCAGGCGAGGTCTGCGAATGATGTCTATGTTGCGCTCCGTAGCGGGTATTACGGGAGCGGTGCTGTGCAGTTTAAGAGCGTCTGAATTGGCTGGCGTTTGTGGTTTCTTCACGGGCTACAGCATGTCCTTCAGTCGGTAATACAACATGCCGAGAGCAATGACCTGATTGCCCGTCCACTGCGAACCTGGAATCCGGAAGTGTTTTTCGTTCGCGAATAGGTCAAAGCGCTCCATCGTGCCGCCGATCGCATCCGCCATGATCTCGCCCATCAAGTGAGTCGCGCTGACGCCATGGCCCGAGTAGCCCTGGCAGTAGTAGACATTGTTGTTGATGCGGCCAACGGCCGGGATGCGATTCAGTACAATACCGATCTTCCCGCCCCACTCGAATTCGATCTTCGTGCCCTTCAGTTGCGGGTAGGTCTCCAACATGCGCGGTTCAATGAATGCCTTGATGCTGGCCGGGTCCCTGCCGGAGTAGTTGCAGGCACCGCCATAGAGGAGCCGCCTGTCTGCAGACAACCGGTAGTAGTTGACGATCTCATTCAGGTCGCAGACTGCCGCGTCCTTCTTGTTAATAGAATAGGCGATCTCCTCAGGGAGGGGCTCTGTCGCAATGATGTAGGTACCAGCCGGGAAAACCAGGTTGGCAAGATGTTCTGGTTCGAACTGACTATAGGCGTTGCCGGCCAGCACGATTGAATCCGCGTCGATGTAGCCATGTATCGTTTTGACACGAGGCCGGGCGCCGTGGTCGATTCCCACGACTGGAGATTGTTCAAAGATTTTGACGCCGAGTGCCTGCGCGGCCCTGGCCTCACCGATGCAAAGATTCAGTGGATGCAGGTGTCCGTCCCGGTAACATGCGAACGCACCCAGGAATGCATCGGTGCCCAGGTTATCGCTGGTTTGTTCCCGGTCCCAGGCCTCGTATTTGTAAGGATGATTGTGCCGAACACGTTCCTCTACGCATTCGTCGATATCGGCCAGCTGGCGCTGCCTGGTCGCGACCTGGACGAATCCCGGCTTCAGGTCGCATGCAATGCCGTATTTTTCGACCCGCTCGTAGATGATGTCATTGCCCCGCCACTGGATGTCCCGGACCATGTCGGCAATGCTGTCGCCGTACCGTTTTGCGATTTTTGACAGGCCGCTGACACCATTGATCAGCTGCCCACCGTTACGCCCTGACGCACCCCAGCCAATTCGATTGGCCTCTATCAACGCCACCGAGAAACCACGTTCTGCGAGGGTGAGGGCGGTTGCCGTGCCCGTGAAGCCACCGCCGACGACGCAGATGTCCACAGAGTGTCCGTCCTCCAGCAGCGGATAGTCGGTCTTTTCATTGACCGTTGCGGCGTAGTAGGAGCCTGTATGTTCCTGTTTCTGGTTGCTCACGAGCATGTTTGCCGTTCCTGAGCTTAAAATATTAACTTTATTTATATCAATCGATCGATATAATATAATTCTAGGGCCGCCGGTGAACGGGGTCAATACAGAAATCCATGCCAAAACTCGTTGATCATGAAGCTCAGCGCCAGCGATTTGCCGAGGCAACGATGCGGCTGGTGGCGCGGTCTGGTCTCGAAGCAGTCACCATGCGCGCGGTGGCCCGCGAGGCGGGGCTGTCCTATGGGTCGCTATTCCACTATTTCGAGTCGAAAGACGATCTCCTGATGCACGCCGTGCGCCACTCTATGGCGCTGCAGACCCGTCGGGTCAACGAATTCCAGGACCGGTATGCAGGTCTTGCGGCGCTGGAACAATTGCTGTGTGACGATGCAATCACTGATGAGATATCGCGCGATGCCTGGATGGTCTGGCTGACCTTTCTGTATAAGGCGGCCAAGCAACCCGAATATGCCCGGGTCCACGCTGAGTTGATTGACGGTTGGCTAGGCAGGTTTCGTCGCCTGCTGGCAGACGCGCAGCTCGCCGGTGAAATCGCCGCTGACCTCGATATCGAGTTCGAGGCCAGGGCGTTATGGGTCTATTCAGCGGGAATTGGTCAGATGGGATTGATCGATCCGGAGCGGCTGCCGCCGGATACACAGAAACAACTGATTACCGGCTACCTCGACAAGTTGCGCCGACGATAGATCGACGCCTGGCTATTCAGGTGGATCTGCCTCGTATTGTTTCAGGTCATCCAGAATCTTGTGCCATGGCGCGATGGAACCGGCGTAGATGTGATAGCCCTCCGGTAGCGCGGGATCGCCATCGATCGCGCTCATGCTGACGTAGTAATAGGCTGGGTCTGTATTCGATATCACCATGATGTTCGAGCCGCAGTTGCCGCAGAATATTCGCTCATTTTTCTGTGATGACCAGTAGCGACCAATTAAATCTTCGCCTTTCGTGTACCGAAAGGCATCCCGTTTGACGCCGGCGAATGTCGCGTAGGCAGCGCCGTGCAGGCGTCGACACTGTGAACAATGACAGTGGCTAAAGTCCTCGACGTCGCCATCGACTTCAAATCTCACCTGTCCGCATTCGCAATGTCCTGTCAGCATGATCGTTACTCTTCCAGCGTTAGGCGTCTTCACAGCCCATGTTGTATGTTGTTCATGCAGAGTGCAAACGGCGAGCTCGAACGCACGATCGGATCGTAACGATCGCAGCGCAGGTGAAAATCCATGCCTACAGGCGGAGACGCACGCCGAATCATCAGTTAAGTACCGTCAGCTGTTCTTTCACGAGGGTGGTCCGATGACAGCGAACAATACAGCTTTTTTTCGAATCTTATTGCTATTGACCTGCCTGTTCGTGACCTTTGGCGTCAATGCCCGGGACGAGGACAAGCCGGTGTTCGGCATTATCGGAACCGGTGACATGGGTGATTCGCTGGGTGTCCGCCTCGCCGGACTTGGCTACCCCATTGTTTATGGTTCGCGGGATCCCGAGGGTGCAAAGGCGCAGGGTGTTGTAGCGCAAACCGGGCACGGCGCGTATGCGACCAGCCAGAGGCAAGCGGCGCAGGTGGGCGATATCGTCGTGCTTGCTGTGCCGTGGCCAGCTATGGAAACCGTCGCACAGAGCCTTGGATCACTCGACGGAAAGATCGTGATCGACATTTCCTTTCCCCAGGTCCAGGGGGAGGATGGCTATTACGTACCCCTGGTTGAGACGTCCAGCGCCGAACTTATCCAGGCGTGGAATCCTGGTGCGAAGGTCATGAAAACCTTTGCACTACAGGCGAGTTACGTCATCGACGATCCTGACGTCGTCGGTGGCCCGGTGACGATTCCGATTGCGGCAGACAATCGGGAAGCGAAGGAATTCATTGCGGATATCATCATAGAGATGGGGCTTGACCCGATTGATGCAGGGCCTTTGCGACTTTCCCGTGAGCTGGAGGCGATGCAGCGCCTCTACGGCGTGCCCTTTTTCCAACGACGCCAGGCAGCGTGGGAGTTCTACTTCCGCCGAAGCTACTATTGGGAATGCATCTGGGGCGATGACTGGTCAGACCCGGTAGTCGACGCCGATAACCTGGCACAGATACCGGATCTGCGAGGTGAGCCCAGGGAGTGCCCGGGACTGCGTGAATGACGTAAAACTAGTGGGATTTTCGTTGCTGCGCGCGGCGGTATTGTGCGGGCGTCTGGCCGACGCACTTCTTGAACGCCGCGTAGAACGCGGAGTTCGAGTTGAATCCCACCGTAAACGCGATGTTGAGAATTGCACAGTTGCTATCGTCCAGTGCTGACAGCAATTGACGCGCGTAGTCGATGCGATATCGATTCAGGTAGTCAAAGAAGCTCATGCTGAAACCGGCATTGATGACCTGGGACAGGTGATTCACCGAGCAGCCGACGGCTTCCGCGAGTTTCGGCAGCGTCATATCCGATCGCAGGAAGAGCTCGTCTGACTTCATAATAGACTCGAGCGTCTGCTTGTACTCCAGAAGCTGCGTTTGATTCAGCCCTGATTTTGCATACTTACCGGGCGAATCACCGCCAATATTGGATATATCCGTGTGGTGTTCGGCGCCACCGGTGTCGTAGTAATCCTTGATGATTATCGCCGCTTCGCCATTCAATGTCATGAATTCGGCGCCGCAATAGGATGCCGGCAATCCACTCTTGCAAACCGGGTCCGCGAGTGTCGAACGATATTCGAATGCCAGGGTGTTGCCATTGGTCAGGATGTCGCCGATCAGCTCGTAGCGATGGCGGTTATTGGCGAAAAAGCGGGTGAGGTATTCGATCAGGTTTTCGTGCGTACTCTCGGCGTTGGCCGGAATATCCTGGTACACCCCGTCCCTGGCCAGATGATCTGCGACACCCTTCGGATCCGCGTGGTTCCAAGCGTCAAAGTAACTTTCGACAAATTTCGAGACCTGCATCTATGCTCCCGCACATATCCGGACTCATTGTAGTCTACACCACTAATTCGTGCCTGGGGGTGATTCAGAAGTCCGCCGGCGGTGTCGCCCGGGCACGAGCCGCAGTCCAGAACGGTTTCTTGCGTATGGTGCATTTGGACATACGGCGATAGGGTCGGAGGTCCTTACTCTTGTAGATTTCCGCCCAGATTTCGCCGTCCACGTACTCTGACTGAACCATGGCCAGGGCGATATTCGATTTGACCGCCGGCGACCACATGGCGGATGTCACATAACCGATGTCCTTGTTGCAGGCCTCGCTGTCATAGACGATCGACTCATAGGCCGGCCAGTTGCCATCGATCTCCAGCCTTAGAAGGCGCCATTTGGGCCCGTTCTTTTTTTCTTCCACCAGCGCCTTTTTACCGCTGAAGTGGGGTTTGTCGAGATCGACCAGCCATCCGAGGTTGAGTTCGTAGGGCGTCTGGTCATGCTCGAAGTGAACGGTTTTCAGTGCCTCGGTGAAATCCACGTAAGGCATAATGAACCCTGCCTCGAGCCGCGCCATGTCTGTTGCCGTTTCGCCGTAGGGCTGGATTCCGTAGTCCTCGCCGGCCGCGTAGACGTCATCCCACATCTTTAGGGCAAGGTTCCTTTTTACCCAAAGCTCGTAACCGAGTTCACCCGTGAAACCGGTGCGTGACACCATCAGCGTGTCACCGTGATAGGGGAAGTGCTGGATGGCGAAGGGCTTGGCGGTCTCAATGCCTCCCAGCCCCATCTTTTTGAGTACGGCGCACGAGGTCGGGCCTTGCAGGGACAGAGCGGCGAGCTCGTCACTGACATCTCTGACTGTGACGTCACTGAAGCCGTAGCTGGCCTTGCGGAGCCAGGCCACGCAGGAACTGCCGCACACCACCATGAAGCGATCCCTGGCCAGCTTGAAGACCGTGCCGTCGTCAATGATTCGACCTTCGTCCGTGCACCAGAGGGTATAGGCGACACGGTTGAGACCGAGCTTTCTCACATCCCGCGTGACCATTCGGTTGACCATGGCTTCCGCATCCGGTCCTGATATTTCGTACTTCTGCATCGGACAGATGTCATAGGTGCCGCAGGTATTCCGGATACAGAAGTATTCGTATTCCGCATCGTAGTAGCAGTCAGCGAACTTGTATCCGTTCCACACGGACCACGCGTCACGGACGTTCAGGACTTCAAGGCGCGGATGAAACGGCGACAGCTTGGGCCGCTCACCTGCAAACGGATCAGTTTGAGACATATCACTCATCGTAAAAATCGTCTTCCGGCACCGTATTCGGCCGTTTCAGATCCATCAGGATTTCCCGGGCAGCATTGGCACCGCAGGCAGAAGAAACACCGCCACCCGGATGGGTGGACGAGCCACACATATACAAATTCTTCACCGGCATTCGGTACTGGCCGTAGCCCGGAAAGGGGCGATTAAAGAACAACTGATCGATCGTCAATTCACCCTGGAAGATATTGCCTTCGGTCAGACCGATTTCGTTCTCAATTTCATGCGGCGTGCGGACTTCCATGTGAACGATCAGGTCCTTGAAGCCCGGACTGTAACGTTCGATCTTGTCGACGACGGTTTGCCCGAACGCATCGCGCTTCTCGGGCGTCCACGGCCCGTCGGCCAGTTCGGGCGGGCAATACTGGATAAAGTTCGACATCCAGTGTTTGCCGGGCGGGGCAACGGTCGGATCCCATGCAGACGGGATAACGGATTCGATGAAAGGATCGTCAGACCAACGGCCGCGCTTCCAGCAGTCATAGGCGCGTTCCATGGTTTCCATGGAACCGGAGAAGGTCTGGCCGCCACGATTGATGTAACGATTCTCCGGCAGGTGCGTGAAGGTAGGCATATCGGACAGGGCGATATTTACTTTGCCGGATGATCCGCGAATCTTGAAATTTTTCGCCTTCTCGTAGATTCCGTCGGGCAGATCGTCCTTTTCCATGATCTTCGTGAACGTGCGGCGGGCATCGAGATTCGAGACGACTATTCGCGCGCCAAGTTCGTCCCCGTTCTCCAGAATGACACCACTGGCCTTGCCATTCTTGACGACAACCTTCTGCACGCCCGCGTTGGTTCGGATTTCGCCGCCATGCTCCTCGCAGGCACTGGCCAGCGCTTTGGAAATGGCGCCCATACCGCCACGCGCGAGACCCCAGGCACCGATGCTGCCATCGACGTCTCCCATAACATGGTGGAGAAGAATGTAGGCAGATCCTGGCGAATAGACACCAAGCGCTGTGCCGATAATGCCCGGACTGGCCATCGCCGCCTTGACAAGTTCGTTCTCGAAGTAGTCGTCGAGAAAGTCGGCGGCACTCATTGTAAAGAAACGAATGTACTCGTAGATCTCGCGCTCACCGAGTTTCCAGAACTGCTGGGCGAGGTAGAGAAACTCGCGGATATCGCGTGGCCGCATCGAAGTTGGCTCGGGCGGCGTGCGTAAAAGGGTCTTGCGGATGAGCTGCGAGTAGCGAGTCAGGTCCGCTTCAAGCCGGTGCATCGCGTCAGCGTCATGCGTCGAATGACGTTTGAGCTCATTGCTCCAGGCTTCCGCATCGTGATACGCGATGAGGCGATTATCCCCGTTGCCGAAATTCACAGTGCCCAGGTAAGGCACCAGGATCAGCCCGTGGCGACCGAGGTCGAGATCGCGGTGCAGCGCCTGCCGCATCATGCTGCAGACATACGAGCAGTTTGAGTAATGCCAGCCTTCGTGCAGTTCGCGCGTAACAGCGGCGCCACCGATGTACTCGTTCTTCTCCACGACGACGACATTGAGTCCCGCTTTCGCGAGGTAGGCTGCATTGGTCAATCCATTGTGACCGGCGCCAATGACGATCGCATCGTACTGACTCATCGCAACAACTCCTGTGCTGCGTTGTGTCCCGCCAATCCCGTCAGATCTCCGCCCGGATGACAGGCGGCGCTGCAGAGGTGCAGACCAGCTATCGGCGAGTCGTACTGTGCCGCTTCATACGTGGGCCGCATCATCAGCATCTGGTCCATAGCGATGTCGCCGTGGTGCCAGTGCCCGCCGGATACGTGATACGTCGCCTCGATATCCGCCGGCGTCAGGAATTCGCTGGCAATGATCTGGTCGCGCAGTCCATTGGAGTACCTGGCAATCGTATCAATCGCACGATCGCGAACCTCGTCACGCAGCGCATCTGTCCAGCCATCGCGTGCCTTGTAAGGGATATACATGACATGGGCCGACAGGACATGTTGACCGTCGGGCGCGAGCGATGAATCCGCCACGCTCGGAATGACCACTTCCATTACAGGCTCGGCCGAGGCATCGCCGTATTTGGCATCGTCGTAGGCAAATTCGATGGAATCCATGTTCGGCGCGATGATGATGCGACCATCGGGACGATCGACGCCCCTGAATTCAGGTAGTGCATTCAATGCCAGGTGAAGCTTGCCGACATACCCGTCAGCGCGAATGCGGCGGATTCGGTTCGTGAAGCCGATGTCGAGGTGCTCAACACCGACCAGGTTGACAAAAGTTCTTTTCGCATCAATCGCTGAAACCACACGATCTGCCGCAATTGACTCGCCATCGGCCAGGTGAACGCCGCTGGCACGTTGGCGCTCTGAATCTGGCTCAATGCTTATTCGCGATACTTCGGACGACAATCGAATATCGACACCTGCATTTTCTGCCGATGCCAGCAATGAATTGACCAGGCCCGACATGCCACCCGACGGAATCGTATGGCGACCCTGCATTTCGCCTGACATGCGATAGAGCAGGGCGAGCACGGCGCTGTTGGGCGAGCGCGGGGCCATCTTCGAGCCGATCAGGCCGTCCCAGCAAAGCATCGCTTTGAGTTGCTCGTTGTCGAAGTACTCGTCAACGAGATCCCGCATGGGCAGCGCAGCGATGCGCAGGAATTCGCCCATGTCCTTCTTGCCGAGACGGCGCAGGCCAAGGCCGAGCTTTGCAAATGTCATGACCTCGCCGAGCGAGTTGCTCCCCGCTCGCGGCATGGTCTTCAGCCAGAATGGTTCCAGGACTCCTGCAAACCGACACAAAAGCGCGTGATAGTCCGAATAGGCTTGCTGGTCTTTGGCGCTTACGCCACTGATTATCCCGTCGTGAACAACGACAGGGTCATCGTTACCAACACCAACGAGCGGCAGTGCAGAGGGCCCCGGATTAAAGCCGTGCTTCTGCAAGTCCAGATCGCTCGCGACCTTGTTCGAAAAGTGACTGAGCGTATGCGCCACCGGGGCATGAAACCCAGGGTGAAACTCACGATCAGACGCGAGTCCACCCGGCGTGTCCGCCGCTTCCAGCACTAGGACGCGCTGGCCGGCCTGCGCCAGGTAAGTGGCGCAAACCAGTCCGTTATGGCCTGCGCCAATGACTATGGTGTCGTATGCGGTCACTCCCGCGGTCCTGCTTTTTCGTTATTGCGCGATTGCTAAGCTAGACGTGGCCGATTGGCGTTACCACCGCGCCTACACGCCAAGGTATAGCGATTATGTTTCCTGGGTCAGCCGATGTCGTTTACGGCACGCCAGGCCTGTTCAATAGCCGACTCCGTCATGGCATTCGACGCGGCGTCAGTACTCGCAATACCAATGTTGCCAAAGCGGACACTGGCCCGTTCCCAGTGTCGCATTTCCCTGGGCCATGTGTCCGGACGCCAGGCGATCTGGTCGGTCGCGGGATCATGCGTGTAGGCATAGCCGTGTGGCCAGCGATTCACGGTAATACCGGCGATGTCGCGCGCAGCATCGAAGCTGCCATCGCCAAGCATTCGATTGAGTTCATCCCGGATGTTGCGCTCAAAGGTTTCGAAGGATGTTTCAAGCAAGTCGCGCTTGCCCGCAGTAAATTGCTCGCGCGCGCTTGGATTGCCGGCTTCACCGGGTACCCGAGTCAGGTGCAGCACGATTGGATCTTCGGGCGAGCGAGCAAACTGGTAATCGCCAATGCTGACCGGGAAATCAAGCCGGACACCGTGATGAAAGCAGCCGGGACAACTGATCCGGCCAGTACCCAGCCGGGCAAAACTGGTCCAGTTCCTGATCAGCACGTTCGTGTAGACCAATGGTGCGCGTATGCCATTCGACAGGGCTGATTTTTGCTCAGCGGGCATCTCCGGACACATCTTCGGCACCAGGGCGTTATAACAGGCCATAACGACTTTGCCGGCGCGTACGCCGCAGGCTTTGCCGTCACGAATGTAGGTGACATTCACCGGATTCGACAGCTTGTCGTCGATGTGGCGCGCGCGCACCACCGTACTACTCAGTCGAATACGTGCTGCCGATCGTGGTTCATCGAGCTTACGGTAGTCGAATCGGGCTGTAACGATATCTTCCATGTTGCTGCCGGGCGCCGCCTCCGGGATCAGCTGCCGGACGAGCATTCTTGCGACGGTCGCATTGCCGTCGGGGAAGTGAAAGATCTGCCGGTCGCCCCCGGATTCTTCCGGCGGGCTGTCGGATGGAAGTTTGAGACCGCCGAATCCCGGGTAACCGTCGAGCCGCGCATGCCATGCGGGATAGGCATCGGCGTTAATCGCCCATACGCCACGGGGTCTCGGCAGCATCAACGCGAGTACCTGTTGATCGACACCGGCGTAGTCCCGCAGGTAGGTGATGTAGTCGATTTGCTTCAGCAGATCTTCGCGCTCACCCTTGGGTACATCCTGGAGAAAGTGCTTTGGACTGCCCATTAGCCGAATGAGGTCTTTCCGTGCGTTTTCAGAAAGCGGCGCGCCCTTTAGTGTAGATGCCGCACCGAGGCTGCCAACCGCCAGGTGATCAGCGCCAAAGGTTTCCCTATCGAAGAATGTGCTGCTTGCGAGTGATCCATACAGCTCGCGATCTTCGTACTCGTGATATCGCTCTGCCTCGATGCCCAGGTCGTCGAGCATCTTTTTCGCACGCGCAGGGTAATGTTCCGGCGATTCGATAAACATCGTGCCGCCATAGCCGATGATGTTTCGACCATCGATGGTCCACTCGTTTCTCTTTGCATGCCCGCCGAAATCATCGTGATTATCGAGGACCAGGATTCGGGCCTCCGGACCCGCCTGTTGCCGGTAATACCATGCGGCGGACAGCCCGCTGATTCCGCCGCCAACGACGACAAGGTCGTAGGTCTCACCGGTATCTTCGCTGTCCCAGCTCCCGCCATCGCGGGCCATGTGACCCACCTCAAACGAGCCGGGATGCGAGCCACGCATGCCCTGCAACGCCGGCGGATAGTATCCCGGGACATCTTGCGCGCCGGGTTCTGCACCGCTTGCGGTATCAGGTAACAGCGCGGCACCGACCGCGACGCCGACGCCATTCAGGAAGTCCCGGCGGTTGATGTCTGCGTTCATGCCGAGACGTTTGTCATTCGAACTGACGGTCATATCAGTTGTTCCTCGAGACCTGGTCAGGATCTGCGTCCATGTATTTCGCATACCAGTCGATCATGCGCTTGAGACGGTCCTGGATATAACTCGGTTTTGACAGACCATGATGTTCGCCGGGATAAACCACGAGTTGTGTCGGCACGTTCAGGCTGCGAAGCGCCTGGTACATTTGCTCGGAATTGATCAGGGGGACGTTCCAGTCCAGTTCGCCAACCATAAAAAGCGTCGGTGTCTCGATCCGATCAGCTTTCAGGAACGGATAAGAGATCCTGAAATAGTTCTCCGGCGTTTCCCAGGGTTTGCCGAGTTCATTTTCGTACTGCCAGATGTACTGGTCAGTGCCATAGCCTGCGATGTAGTTTGCAGCAGATGCGCCGGATACGGCGGCAGAGAAGCGAGTATCCGAAGCGATCGCGAAATTGGTATTGATGCCACCATAACTCCAGCCACCGATACCGAGCCGGTCCGGGTCGGACAGTCCGTCAGCCACCAGCTTGTCCATCACGGCGTGAATGTCCTGGATCTCGAGGTTTCCCCAATCGCCGAAGTAAGCGCTCGAAAAGTCACGGCCACGGCCCGAGCTGCCACGATAGTTGGGATTTACGACAAGATAGCCCTGGGCAGCCAGCACCTGGGACATGTAGTCAAACTCGAATGCATCCTGGCTGAACGGCCCGCCGTGGACGTAGGCGATGGTCGGATAGGCTTCACCGTCGCGATACCCAGGCGGCTTAAGAAGCATGGAGCCGATGCGGGTTCCGTCAGCGCTGATTGCATCGTGTGTCTCGACCGATGCCCAGTCGAAAGCCGCGACGAGGTCGGCATTGTGGTCGGTGAGTGCTGCGCCGTCGGACGCGCGATAAACCTCGGTCGGTTGCTGCGCAAAACGCGCGAGCGTGGCTATTCCGTTCGCGCCGACGACGAATGACGAGGCGGCACCGGGCTGACTTCGGGTCGGATACAGCCGGGTGATTTGACCACCGTCGGTCGGCACCGCCGCGATCGGTCGCGTGCGGTCGTCTGCTATCGTCACATAGATAGACTCACCATCCAGCGACCACGCCGGCGAATAGATCTGCCGATCCAGGTCCTCGGTGAGGATGCGTTTTTCGTGACCGTCGATCGAAATTACGGCAAGGTGGTCGGCAACGTGCCAGGCATACCTGGGAGTCCCTCCCTGAAGGTACGCAATTTCGCTGCCGTCGGGACTGAAGGCAGGACTCGAGTCCGGACCTTCCCACGTTGTTACTTGCCGTGCCTCAGCGTCTTGCTCCGGTGCAATAACATAAATATCCGTATTCTGGTGTCGATCAGGATCACCCTCGCGTTTGCTCGTGAAAGCAATCAGGTCGCCATCGGGATTCCATGACGGCTGTGTGCTGTCAAATGCACCGGGAGTCAGCAGCGTGGCTTCCCGGGTTTCGATGTCGAATACATACAGGCGCGTGTAGCGATCGCCCAGGTAGCCAATGTAGTCCTGTTTGAACTTGTATCGATTGACGACGATCGGATCCGGCGTGTTGTGCGTTTTGTCTTCGTCTTCCTTTTCCTTCGCGTCCCTGGAAACGAGAACATGGCGCGTACTGTCAGGTGACCATTCATAACCCGACACGCCGCCCGGCATTTCAGTGAGGCGGCGAGCCTCGCCACCAGCCCGGTTCAGGAGCCAGACCTGGGATTTGGCTGTCGGGTCGTCGTCCGCACCAGAGCCACCGTCGCTGCGCGACGTGATGAAGGA
>CAZVWF010000065.1:0-2534 GCA_964630795.1 uncultured Woeseia sp.
GGTGGCGGAACTGGTAGACGCGCCGGATTCAAAATCCGGTTCTGGTAACAGAGTGCGAGTTCGATTCTCGCTCCCGGCACCAATAACCTGGACCTGACCCGAAGACGTATGAAGTACTGCTCAAGCTGTGGCGAACACGTCGTATGGAAAATACCGGATGGCGATACGTACGAGCGCTGGGTATGTGAGGCCTGCGGCGTAATTCACTACCAGAATCCCAAGGTTGTCGTTGGCTGTGTGCCGGCCAAAGATGGCAAGGTCCTGCTGTGCAAGCGCGCCATTGAACCGCGCCACGGCTACTGGACGGTGCCGGCGGGATTCATGGAACTGGGCGAGACCATCGCGGAGGGTGCAGCGCGCGAAACCCGCGAAGAGGCCTGTGCCGAGGTCGAAATTGGGCATTTGTTCGCATCGGTCGATGTTCCACAGGCCGGCCAGTTACACCTTTTCTTCACAGCAGCGTTAACGAGTGACTTTGCGGCCGGCGAGGAATCGCTGGATGTTGCCCTGTTCGCCGAGGATGAAATCCCCTGGGACGATATTGCGTTCAGAAGCGGCGTCTTTGCATTGAAGAAATACTTCGCGGACGCCGGCAAGAATAATGGCGTCCACATTCACGAAGTGGTGTTTAAACGCGGCAAGGACTGATTCGCCGCGCCAGCAGTGCAGGATGGTCTAGTCGCCCAGCGTCGACGCGATCGCTTCGGTCAGTTGCTTCGGAGGCAGGTAACCGCTGAACAACGTGCCATCTTCGAGCACGATCGCCGGCGTACCGCGAAGGCCGACATCCTGACCCATCGAATAGTGCGCACTCACGATAGATGAGTCGCAATCGCGATAATCGAAGCTCTCGTCCTGTTTGGCGAGCGTCAGCGCCTCGTTGCGATCATTGGAACACCATACCTGCTCGGCCTTGGCCCAGGACGGCGAAGCCGGTCCGTTGCGCGGATAGAGGAAGTAACGAATCTCGATACCTTCATCCATGTATTCGTCGATCTGGTTGTGCAGGCGACGACAGAAGGTGCAATCGATATCCGTGAAGATCGATACAGTGTGACGCACCGTATCCGGCGTAAACGTGATTACTGAGTCCCCGGATACGGAGTTCATCATTTTGACGCGGGCGTCATTGCGGTCTTTTTCGGACAGGTTGACCTGGTCCGCAAGATCGATCAGGTCACCTTGAAGAAGGTAGCGACCGTCGCCGGAGATATAGGCGATGATGGCGCCCTTGCGAATCGTGTACCAGCCATCGACATCGCTCGGGAAGATATCGTCCTCGTCGATACCGGAGAACATACTCGCGACCGTCTCGCGCACATGCTGATATTCGGCCGAATCGTCAGCGACAACGGCTGTCGACCACAGTCCGGATACAGCAAATGCCAGGATGCTGATTCGCAAAAGTACAGATTTCATCACGGATTCCTTATCTTCGCGTCGCCTGTCCAGAGGCGTCAACCAGATTATTTGATTCAATACCGCCCGGGCGGTTCCCGGTAACGGCCGCGATTGTATCAAAGGAGACCGCGAAAAATCGGCAAATGTTACGCCCTGTGTATACGGGCGCTGCCATCAGCCCCGCGGGTGATGCTCGCCGTGGAGATCCTTCAACCTTTCTCTTGCGACATGCGTATAAATCTGCGTCGTGGACAGGTCGCTGTGGCCCAGTAAAAGCTGCACAACGCGCAGGTCGGCACCCCGATTCAGGAGGTGGGTCGCAAATGCATGGCGCAGGCTGTGCGGCGACAATTTCTTGTCGACCCTGGCTTTTTGCGCATACCGCTTGATGATGTGCCAGAACGCCTGACGGGTCATGCGGTCACCGCGTCGCGTCGGGAACAGGTAATCTGTCTGACGCTCCAGCAGGATTTCCATTCTCGGACCATCAATGAAGTCACGGAGCCACCGCTGTGCTTCGTCGCCCAGCGGGATCAATCGTTCGCGATCACCCTTCCCGACGATTCGCAGCACCCCCTGGTTGAAGTTCACCTGCGATTGCTTGAGATTGATCAGTTCGGATACGCGCAAACCGGTTGCATACAGCAACTCGAGCATGGCGCGGTCACGATGACCCAGGGGTTCGTCCGTATTGGGCGCCTGCAACAACGCGTCGACCTCATCCTCGGTCAATGTCTTCGGCAGCGATCGTCCAATACGGGGCATTTCGATGTCGGCCGTCGGATCGTTGTCACGCAATCCTTCGCGCATGATGTAACGGAAGAACCGGCGGAAGCTCGACAGCTGCCGTGCAGTCGAGCGTGGCTTCGCACCACTTTCGACGCGACCAGCAATGAAGTCGAGAAGGTCTGCCTTCTCGGCACGCTCGATCGGAATATTGCGTTCGGACAGTCGACGTCCCAGGGTCATGAGATCGGCCCGGTACGCACCCAGCGTGTTGGCGGACAGTCCTCGCTCCATCCAGATTGCGTCCAGGAAACGATCGACCAGTTCCTCGGAGTGCGACTGTGACTTTTCAGATTTGTCTGACTGGCTACTCGACATAGCTTCCATCTTTCTCAGGTCTCCCATGA
>CAZVWF010000065.1:2634-15448 GCA_964630795.1 uncultured Woeseia sp.
TCTCAGGTCTCCCATGAATTGCCGGCCTCGAAGTGGCGGTGTGACGGCACCTTGTCGGTACCATTGCGAACCACGCCGGGTTCGCGTCACAATCTCCGTCAATCTGGTCGCCAGGCACCGGAATTTTTCAAGGACTTGAGTATGATGAGACCCTTTCACAACCGGCGTGACGACTGTCACAGATTCACCAAGCCGTTAACATAACGTGATCTGTGTCACAGCGAAAATCGACAAACCCGTCGAGCCAAAGCCTTCACCAGATCACCGTGACGGATAAAGAGACCCGGCCGCGCCGCGGTATTGCCCGCATTCTTTACGGACTCTACACCTGGATTGCCTTCCTGGTCTGTGTGCTGGTCGCGCTCTTTTGCACATTACTCGTACCGGGACTCGAGCGCCGTCGACGCTGGGTCACGGCCTGTGCACGGGCGACATTCCGGCTCTCCGGCGTCAGGGTTGAGATCACCGGTCTCGACAACATTCCTGCCGGGAGTAGCGTCGTTGTTGCCAATCACGCGAGCTATCTCGATGGCGTGCTGCTGCAGGGCTACCTCCCGCCCCGGTTTTCCTACGTCATCAAAGGCGAGATGAAAAATGCACCGGTGATCGGATTCCTGCTACGCCGTATTGGGTCGAAGTTCGTTGAGCGCTTCGAAGCGAGCGGCAGCGCCCGCGATGCGCGCAACCTGTTAAAGGCTGCAAAGGGTGGCGAGTCCCTGGCGGTCTTTCCCGAAGGAACATTTATCGTGAATCCGGGGCTTGGCAGGTTCCGCCGCGGTGCCTTTGCCGCGGCAATCAGCGGCGGTGTGCCCCTCGTGCCCGTCGTGATCAATGGATCCCGTCATATCCTGCAGGCTGAGACGCTCCTGCCACGCCACGGCCATCTCCGCATCGACATTCTCACGCCGATCGATCCTGACGATCCCGCCTTCGGGGATCACCTGTCCCTGGCTCAACTGGCGCGCCAGCGTATCCTGGCGGTACTTGAGGAGCCCGACCTCCTCGCAGAGCCGGCCGAAGCATCAACTATCAATAATTGAGTATTGCGCATCCCCTGCTGATACGGGAAAGTAGCGCCCCTCCCGTTAATTCAGGAAAAACGTTGCAATGAGCCATGACCCTGTAGTCATCGTAGCCGCACGACGCACGCCGATGGGCGCTTTCCAGGGCGTCCTTGCACCGGTGTCAGCGCCCGCGCTTTCCGCGGCTGCCTGCCGCGCTGCACTGGACGATGCCGGCCTGAACGGCGACCAGGTGAGCGAGGTTCTGCTCGGTTGCGTATTACCGGCCGGACTCGGGCAGGCCCCTGCCCGGCAGGCCAGTCTCGGTGCCGGTATTCCAAAATCCGTACCCTGTACCACCGTCAACAAGGTCTGTGGATCCGGTATGAAGACCACCATGCTCGGACACGACCTGATTGCGGCTGGCACAGCCGACATCGTGCTCACAGGCGGGATGGAATCGATGAGCAACGCACCCTACCTGATGCCCAAAGCACGCAGTGGTTACCGAATGGGACACCAGGAAGTGCTGGATCACATGTTCTGGGACGGTCTGCAAAACCCCTATGACAGAAATATGATGGGCCACTTCGCGGAACAGACCGCGCAGAAATATGACTTTACCCGGGAAGCCCAGGACGAATTCGCGATCACCTCGGTGACGCGGGCACGGGCAGCGGCCGAACGCGGTGCATTCAATGATGAAATTGCGCCGGTCACGGTTGCGACACGAAAAGGCGAAACCGTCGTCGCTGCCGACGAGGGACCGCAGGCTGCCAACATCGAAAAGATTCCGAATCTGCGTCCCGCATTTGCAAAAGACGGCACGGTGACCGCTGCCAGCTCATCGTCAATTTCGGACGGGGCAGCCAGCCTCGTACTCATGCGCGCCAGCGACGCGGAGGCGCGCGGAATTCCGGCGTTGGCCACCATTGCCGGGCACGCCGGTTTTGCACACGAACCCGCCTGGTTTACGACGGCTCCGGTCTCCGCAATCCAGGCGTTGCAGGAAAAACTCGGCTGGGCGCCGAACACGGTCGACCTTTACGAGATTAACGAGGCATTCGCCTGTGTCACGATGGCAGCGATGCACGACGTCGGCATCGATCACGCAAAGGTGAATGTCAATGGCGGTGCCTGTGCGCTGGGTCATCCGATTGGTGCTTCCGGCGCCCGCATCATCGTCACGCTTCTGCATGCGCTCCGACAACGGGGCGGCGGAAAAGGTGTCGCATCACTCTGCATCGGCGGCGGCGAAGCTGTCGCGATCGGCATCGAAGTCAAAGAATAATACGGAGTACCCAACATGGATCTGTCTAGCGCAAAAGCTGTCGTCACGGGCGCCGCTTCCGTTCACGGACTGGGCTACGCGACTGCGAAGAGAGTGATCGATGCAGGCGGGCATGCGGTTCTGCTCGACCTCAATGCCGAGGAAGGCGAAAAGAGCGCTGCCACGCTCGGCGGGCGTGCCAGGTTCGTGCAGGCCGACGTGTCCTCGGAGGAAGCGGTTCAGGCTGCCATTGCCACCGCAAATGACTTCATGGGCGGCATAACGCTCGCTGTCAACTGTGCCGGCGTAATCGGTGCGGCGCGAGCGCTGGGCCGGGAGGCGCCGATGGAAGGCGCATTCTTCGAGCATACAATCAGGATCAACCTGGTCGGATCATTCCTCGTGGCGAAGGAAGCCGCCAACCTCATGCAGCACAACGAACCGAATGCGGATGGCGAACGCGGGCTCATTGTCAGCACCGCTTCTGTCGCTGCCTTCGAAGGCCAGATTGGCCAGGTGTCCTATTCCGCGTCGAAAGGTGGTGTTGTGGGAATGACCTTGCCACTGGCGAGAGAGTTTGCGCGTATCGGTATTCGCGTGAATGTCATCGCCCCGGGCATATTCATGACGCCAATGGTCGCCGGCCTGACGCCGGAGCTGCAGGAATCGCTGGGTGCCCAGGTGCCGTTTCCATCCCGCCTCGGGCGACCGGAAGAGTACGCCGACCTGGTCGCGAGCATCTATGGCAATGCCATGATCAATGGTGAGACCATCCGCCTCGATGGCGCCATCCGGATGCAGCCGAAGTAATACGCCTGGCGACCTGCGATTTACATCCCCGTGTAATTCGGACCGCCACCGCCTTCCGGCACAGTCCAGACGATGTTCTGTTTCGGGTCTTTAATATCGCAGGTCTTGCAGTGCACGCAGTTCTGCGCATTGATCTGAAAACGCGGTTGACCATCTTCGTCAACGATCTCGTAGACACCGGCCGGACAATAGCGTTGTGCCGGCTCATCGAAGGTCGGCAAGTTGTAGGCAACGGGAATGTTTTCGTCTTTGAGCGTCAGGTGCGAAGGTTGGTCTTCCTCGTGGTTCGTGCTGGAAAGGAACACCGATGACAAACGATCGAAACTGATTACGCCATCGGGCTTCGGGTATTCAATCGGCTGCGTGTCACTCAGTGTCTGCAACGCCTCATGGTCTGGATGCGTATTTCGCATCGTAAACGGTAACTTTCCGCGGAAGATATTCTGATCGATGAACGCGAAAGCTGCGCCGAAGAACGTACCGAATTTGTGCAGCGCCGGGCCGAAGTTTCGAGCGCGATAGAGCTCGTCATTCACCCAGGACGATCGGACGGCGGTTTCGTAATCCGTCAGTTCAGCCTGTGCACCATCGTTCTGCAGACCTTCATACACACTTTCCGCTGCGAGCATGCCGGTCTTGATTGCCGTATGCCCCCCCTTGATCTTGGCGCCGTTCAAAAAGCCGGCATCACAGCCCACGAGCATCCCGCCAGGAAACGTCAGTTTAGGCAGGGACTGGTACCCCCCCTTGTTTACGGCGCGGGCGCCATATGAGATTCGCTTGCCGCCCTCGAGATACCGCCGGATTTTTGGATGCAGCTTCCAGCGCTGGAATTCATTTACCGGCGGCAGGTGCGGCTTCGGGTAGTTCAACGCAACGATGAACCCCAGGAATACCTTGTTATCGGCAGCGTGATAAAGGAATCCGCCGCCTTCGGTCCGATTGTCGAGCGGCCAGCCCATCGTATGAACGACGGTTCCCTCGTCATGCAGCGATGGATCGATTTCCCAGATCTCCTTGATGCCGATGCCATAGTGCTGGGGATCGGCCTCCTTGCGCAGGTCAAACTTCTGCATCAGGGATTCGCCCAGGTTACCGCGCACACCCTCTGCGAAGATCGTGTATTTGCCGAGTAGTTCGTAACCCGGCTGATATCCCGGCTTCTGTTCCCCGTCCTTGCCGATTCCCATATCGCTCGTTACGACGCCTTTCACCCGGCCATCGTCGTCGTACAGCACTTCCGAGGCCGCAAACCCAGGGAACACGTTGATGCCGGCAGCTTCTGCTTTTTCGCCCAGCCACTGGCACAGCCTTCCGAGGCTGATGATGTAGTTGCCCTTGTTGTGCATGGGTGCCGGAAGGAACAGGCCGGGCACCCGAACCGCGCTTTTCTCACCGGTCAGGTAATGGATGATGTCGCCTTTGACAGCGGTTTTGACCGGCGCCCCCTCTTCCTGCCAGTCCGGGTAAAGCTCATCCAGTGCCCGGGGTTCAAACACATTACCCGATAAAACATGAGCACCGATTTCGGAGCCCTTTTCGACGACGACGACTGATAATTCCTTGCCATCGGCATCCGCCAGCTGTGCCAGCCGGCAGGCTGCCGCGAGACCGGATGGCCCGCCACCCACGATGACAACATCGAATTCCATGGACTCGCGTTCGGGTTGTTCGGACATGCTCTTTACCTGTTTCCGCGTTTGTTCTTGAGATCGAAGGGCACGGTATTCTAGCGCGGATTCTCATCGCTTGAATATCAATGTACGCTCTGTCCCGGATGCCGGACTGCGCATGATGATTCAATCCCGATACGAAACGCTTTTGACGACAGATCACCTTGTTACCGATGAGGCACAACGTGCTGTCGTTGATCGCCTTGCCGATCTGCAGCATCGCCTGCGCCAGTTCCACGCAGGCAATCAGTATGGCTGGCCTGGCCGACTGAAACGCTGGTTCACCGCGCAACCGGCCGGTGAAGCGCCGAAAGGTATTTACTTGTGGGGCGGCGTCGGCCGCGGCAAGACCTTCCTGCTGGACCTCTTCTTCGAGACGCTGGCGGTCGACAAGAAGCGACGCGTCCATTTTCACCGGATGCTGAGCGACGTGCATGCAAGGCTCAAACGACTGGGCGACGTGGAAGACCCGCTCGATATCGTTGCCGATGACTTGTCCCGCGAGGTGTCCGTCCTGTGTTTCGACGAATTTTTCGTCAGTGACATTGGGGACGCGATGATCCTCGGCCGACTACTCGACGGCCTTTTTCGCCGTGGCGTTACGCTGGTGGCTACCTCCAATTCCGCGCCATCCGATCTGTACCAGGACGGTCTCCAGCGCCAGCGCTTCCTGCCGGCGATCGAGGCACTCGAGCGGCACACCGAGGTCATCGAGTTGCCAGGGTCAACCGATTATCGTCTCCGGCTGTTGCAGGAAGCCGGCACTTATCTCGTTCCCGCGGACGACGACAGCCGGCAGCGACTTTCCCACTACTTTGCCGAAGTCGCCACCGGGAACATACAGGCTGACCACGACATCGATGTGGTTGGCCGCCCGATCCGCACACGGCGATGCGCCAAAGGTATCGCCTGGTTCGATTTCGATGACCTGTGCGAAGGACCCAGAAGCCAGGAAGACTACATTGAGCTGGCCCGCTGGTACCCGACAGTGATTGTTTCGAATATTCCCGTCCTGGACGCCGGCAGGGAAAATGCAGCCCGTCGCTTTATCGCGCTGGTCGACGAATTCTACGACCGCAAAGTCAAACTGGTGATTTCGGCCGCCGCGAGCGTCGAGTCGCTGTACCAGGGTCAAAAGCTCAGTTTCGAGTTCGACCGGACCCTGAGCCGCCTGACCGAAATGCAGACCGAGGACTACCTGCACGCTCCGCACCTCGCCTGAGCGATCGCAGAGTTTCACTGTGCAGCGCAAGCCAGTAAAATCGCCTCCCCTGTTTTCAGATAAACGGGAAGCGATCTGAAATGAGCAGCGAAACCGAAAATAAACACGACCTGATTCTGGAGGATTTCCTGCCGTACCGACTGGCCATCCTTTCGCATACCGTATCGAATCTCATCGCCCGTGTTTACGACCGGCGGTGCGGCCTGACCATACCCGAGTGGCGCATCATCGCCATCGTTGGTCGTTTTCCCGGCCTTTCGGCCGTCGAGGTTGCCGAGCGCACGATGCTCAACAAAGTGGCCGTCAGCCGTGCCGTCACCAAGCTGATCGAAGCGGGCCGCCTCGAGCGGGAGTTCGCCGACGCGGATCGGCGCCGATCCATCCTGAACCTGTCCGAAGAGGGCCGGAGAGTCTACGACGAAATCGCGCCGCTTGCGCTCGCGATGGAGGACGACCTTCTTCACGGCCTGGACGACGAACAGATTTCGACGCTCAATACGATCATAGAGCGCCTCCTGGCCCGGGCCCGGCTGATCGGCTGACCCGGTCCATCCGTATTTGCAGACAATTTGCCTTCAGTTTTCGGCCCTAATGGGTAGCAATGCGGCACCCATAGGACTAATCTTGCCACCCGACGACCTCACCTAAACAAAGGTTTGCCCGGACCAGCCGTGGCCCGGTCGGAGTGCCCGCAGTGCCCAAGAAACATCAACGTCGCGCAAGCGATTCTTCCGCTACCCTGATCGACGAAATCGTCGGTACGAAACCGCGGAACGATGTCTTGAAGCCCGCGGGAACCGAGAATTTCCTGCGGCAGTACTTCGAGAACGTTCCCTACGATGACATCCACGACCGCACGCCCAAAATCATGGGGCTCGCGGCCATGTCGCACCTCGAATTTGCGCGCGTGCGCAAGCCAGGAAAACCGCTGCTGCGTGTATTCAACCCGGACGAGAAGGTCCACGGCTACAAATCGCCGTATACCATCATCGAGACGGTCAATGACAACATGCCGTTCCTGGTGGACTCACTGTCTGCTGCGATCGATCGACAGAAGCTGGCTATTCACATGACCGTTCATCCCGTCTTGCAGGTACGGCGGGACGGACGCGGAAGAGTTACAGGCATCGCCAAGCCTGGCGAAGAAGACGGTGTGGCGGAGTCTTTTGTACGTATCGCTGTCGATCGCGAGGCAGACGAACAAAACCTGAGCGTACTCGAACACAAGATCGCCAAGGTACTCGCGGATATTCGCATTGCCGTTCGTGACTGGCGGAAGATGCGCGACAAGATGCTCGATGCTGCCGCACACCTGAGCCGCGGACCGGCCGGCGCCGATGCGGCCGTCCGGGTCGAAACCGATGCATTGCTGCAGTGGCTGGTTGACGATCATTTCACGTTCCTCGGATATCGGGAATACAAGCTTCGAAAACGGGGCGACCGACTTTTCCTCGCGCCGGTCAAGGGATCCGGGCTCGGCCTCTTGTCGCAGGATGAACGCGGCGGACTGATCGTCGAGCTCAGCAAGGAAATGCGTCGCCATACACGATCCAGGGGCTGGCTGATCATCACCAAGGCCAATTCGCGATCGACGGTACACCGCCACAGCTACCTCGACTACATCGGCGTCAAGATTTTCGATGACAAGGGTAATGCGGTCGGCGAAAAACGCTTCATCGGATTGTTTACCTCGGTCGCCTACAGCGAAAGCCCGCGAAATATTCCATTGCTGCGCCTGAAGGTGCAGCGTGTCCTTGAGTCCGCCGACGTCGACCCGTCCGGCCATCGCGGCAAGGCACTCATGCACATACTGGATACGTTCCCCCGCGACGAACTGTTCCACAGCACGGTACCGGACCTGGTCCGAACGTCCATCGGAATCCTCAATCTGCAGGATCGCAAGCGCGTCAAGTTCTTTGTCAGGCGTGATGCCTTCCGGCGCTTCCTGTCCTGCATCGTTTACGTGCCAAGGGAAAAGTACACGACCGTGATCCGCCAGCGTGTCGAAGAGATCCTGCTCGAGGAGTTTGATGGCCTCTCGGTGGATTCGAGCGTACAGATCGTCGATTCGCCGCTCGCGCGAATGCACACCATCGTTCGTACCGGGATGGAATCGAAACCGCGCATCAGTATTCGCCGGATCGAAAAGCGCATCGAGGAGGCAGTCATCACCTGGCGCGATCATCTTAAGGAGCAGTTGATCGAGCGATTCGGCCAGGACGAGGGTTTTGCACTGTATCGCGAATACGGCGAGAGCTTTCCACAGGCCTACGAGGGCGAAACTGAGCCGCGTATCGCCTGCCTGGACGTGAAGCGCATCGATGGCATTTTGAGGGATGAACACGACGAGTTCCTGCTGCTGCATCAGCCGGAAGGATGTGATCCGGACAAGATGCACTTCAGGACATTTCGCAAGGATGAGCCGCTAATCTTGTCGGGTGTGCTTCCCCTGCTCGAGGACATGGGCACGGACGTGTATACCGAACGTCCCTACCAGGTCCGTTTGCGAAATGGCGACCTGTTCTGGATCCAGGACTTTCAGCTCTACTTCGAGCATGCACCCAATATCGATATCGATGCTACCGCTGCACGTTTCCAGGAGGGATTCCGACAGGCTCTCCAGGGTGAGGCAGAGAGTGACAACTTCAACGAACTGATCCTTACCGCGGGACTAGACGCCCGCCAGGCCTCCCTCGTCCGCTGCTACGCCAAATACATCCTGCAACTCGGCATCCCGTTCAGCCAGAGTTCGATGGGGGAAGTGCTGGTTGCTCATTCCGACCTGGCCCGTGCACTGGTCCGCCAGTTCGAATTGCAGTTTGATCCTGCGCTATCAAAGAAGCAGCGTGAAGAAGACCTGAAACGCTGCACGGCGACGATCGCTCGTGGAATCTCACGGGCACGCAGCCTGAATGAGGACCGCATCCTGAGCGCATTCGCTGGCACGATTGCGGCCACGCTCAGGACCAATTACTTCCTGGTCGATGAAGACGGCGCGCCGAAACCGTATATCTCGATCAAGATCGATCCTGAAAAAATTCCCGAAGCTCCGATGCCCAAACCGCGCTATGAAATCTTCGTCTACTCGCCGCGCGTCGAGGGTGTACACCTTCGCGGGGGTGATATCGCACGCGGCGGACTTCGCTGGTCTGATCGCCGCGAGGATTTCCGCACGGAGGTGCTTGGCCTGATGAAGGCGCAGGTCGTCAAGAATACGGTTATCGTGCCGACGGGGGCCAAGGGCGGCTTTTTCCCTAAACAGCTGCCAGACGGCGACCGCGAAGCCATTATGGCGGAGGGCATCGCCTGCTACCGCCTCTTTATCAGCGGTCTGCTCGATGTCACCGACAATATTGTCGACGACAAAGTGGTCCCGCCGAAGAACGTCGTCCGCCGGGATGGCGACGACCCTTATCTCGTCGTCGCAGCCGACAAGGGTACGGCAACGTTTTCGGATATCGCCAACAGCATATCGGCGGACTACGGTTTCTGGCTGGATGACGCGTTCGCCTCCGGCGGCTCGGCCGGTTACGACCACAAGAAGATGGGCATCACCGCACGCGGCGCTTGGGAGGCCGTGCGCCGCCATTTCCGCGAACAGGGCGTGGATACTCAGAAAGAATCCTTCACGGTTACCGGCATTGGCGATATGAGCGGCGACGTGTTCGGCAACGGCATGTTGTTGTCACGCAAGATCCGACTGGTTGCTGCCTTCAATCACATGCACATCTTCCTCGACCCGGATCCGGATATTGCCGCCAGCTTTCGCGAACGTCAGCGACTGTTCAAGATGGGCCGCTCGGGCTGGGACGACTATCGCGAAGAACTGATTTCCAAAGGCGGCGGCGTGTTTTCGCGGCAGGCCAAACAGATCAGGCTCAGTGCAGAGGCGCGACGCCTGCTGGGGACAACCGAGCGATCGATGCGTCCACTCGACGTTATCCGCGCGATCCTGTGCATGGAAGTCGACCTGCTGTGGAACGGCGGGATCGGCACCTACGTCAAAGCAAGCGCCGAGAGTCACGGTGATGTCGGTGATCGAAGTAATGACAACGTCCGCGTCAATGCCAATGAACTCCGCTGCAAGGTCATCGGTGAAGGTGGCAACCTGGGACTGACGCAACGTGCGAGGGTTGAATACAGTTTGAATGGCGGGCACATCAATACGGACTTCATTGACAACTCGGCCGGCGTCGACAGCTCGGACCGCGAGGTCAACATCAAAATCCTGCTGGGCGCTGCAGAGAAGGAAGGCAAGCTCACACGCGATCAACGCGACAAACTGCTCACCGACATGACCGACGAGGTCGCGAGCTCCGTTCTCAGGAACAACTATCTGCAAACGCAATCGATCAGCATGATGGAAGCACGCGCGCGTGAGCGCCTGGCTGAAACCGCACGGCTGATCAACAACCTGGAGCGAACCGGTCTGCTGGATCGGGATCTCGAATTCCTGCCGGATGATGTCGAGATCGAAGAACGACGCGGCCGCAACCAGGGCCTGACCCGACCTGAACTGGCCGTCATCCTGAGCTATGCGAAAATAGACCTGTATAACGGCCTGGAGGGATCCAGCCAGAGTCTCGAAGACTTCCTGGCGACGGACCCACAGCGTTACTTCCCGCCAGTCCTGCGACGGCGCTACGCCGACCTGATCCACGGGCACCGCCTGAGCCGGCAGATCCTGGCCACCCTGATCGCCAACAACATCGTCAACCGGATGGGACCTGCGTTTGTACAGCGCTTACAGGTTGACACTGGTGCAGATACCGTCACGATCGCGCGCGCCTACATAGTCGCACGGGCTGTCACGGGTGCGAACGAAATCTGGCATTCCATCGAGGCCCTTGACAACGTCGTGCCCGCCGAGATTCAGCAAACCATGATGTTTGATGTCGGGCGAATCCTGCGGCACGCCTGCTACTGGCTGATCGAACGCCATGGCGAAGACCTGGACATCGTCGAATCCGTCGAAGCACTCAAGAAGAACATGGCGATGCTGTACGCCAAAGCACTGCAAATCCTGACAGGGCCAGCGCGTGACCGACAAAAAGGTGCCGCAGCAGAATACGTACAGCACGGCGTTCCGGAGAAGCTCGCCCGGCACATGGCCTCCCTTCTCCTGACGCGTGGCGGCCTGGATATCTCGGACCTCGCGAATCGATATCGCAAGGACATACTGGCCACCGGGCGTATGTATGCCGGGATGAGCGATCGGCTTGGCATCGTATGGATGAACCGCTGCGTCGAAGGGCTGGAGGTCGAAGGCCGCTGGCAGGCGCTGGCACGAAGCAATCTGAGGGACGATTTCTATCGCATTCGCCGCGACTTTGCCGTGAGCCTCCTGTCCGACAGAAGTCGCAAAACGCCAGAGGAGATCTTCCAGACCTGGCTGCAGAAGAATTCCACCTCGGTACGACAATTTGATTCAATACTGGCGGAAATGCAGATTCGCCAGGACATCGACTTTGCGACGCTGTCTGTCGCAGCCCAGGAACTCAGGAAGCTGACGGACAATCTCTAACCACCTGCACGCCAACGGAGCATTCATGGCTGGAAAACTCGTACTTTGCCGGCATGGGCAAAGCGAATGGAATCTGAAGAACCTGTTCACGGGCTGGGTCGACGTTGACCTGACCGAAAAAGGCGTGGCCGAAGCCAGGGAGGCGGGCCGCCTGCTCAGTGAGCTTGATTACGAATTCGATATCGCCATTACATCGCTTCTGAAACGCGCCATTCGCACGCTCTGGATCATGCTCGATGAAATGGATCGCATGTGGATGCCCGTCGTCCGCGACTGGCGAATGAACGAACGACACTACGGCGCGCTGCAGGGACTGAACAAAGCAGAAACCGCCGCCAGGTACGGTGACGAGCAGGTGCACATCTGGCGACGCAGCTACGCGACACCACCTCCTGAACTCGACACTGATGACGAAGGGCACCCATCGCATGACCTGCGCTATGCCGGCATCGAAGGCCTGCCATCCACCGAGTCTCTGGCGACGACGCTGGAACGCGTCATTCCATGCTGGAACGAACTCGTCGTGCCGGAATTGAAGGCTGGCAGGAACGTTCTCGTTGCAGCGCATGGCAACAGCCTGCGCGCGCTGGTCAAGATGCTGGACGACGTCTCTGAAGATGAGATTACCGGTTTCAATATTCCCACCGGTGTCCCCATCGAGTACGAACTGGACGAGGACCTGAAACCTTTGTCACGCAATTTTCTGGGCGACCCGGAAGCGATTGCAGCCGCCGCTGCCGCAGTGGCTGCGCAGGCCTCCGGTCACTAGACAGCCGTCACGTCAATGTGAGCATCCGGGCCGGCAGATATGTCGCGACACTGCTGGTGGCCTGCTGCGCCAGCCATTCCGATTCGGTACACGCACAAAATTACGACATCCTCGATCGGTCACCGCAGACGACGATCTACCTTGAAACGGCGTACTCCGGTAACGAATCCCGCGCGCATTGCGACTGGTACATCGCCGCGGATGACTTCGTCACGTCGGCGTCGACGGGCGACTACGGGGCAGGTTGTCGAATCAGCATACGGATTCGAGGCGTCATCAATCGTGAAGGTGCCGCCCTGTTCTCTCGTGTTGTCGATCGCGCGACCGCCCTGGAATTTCGTGTCCACTCCCTGGTTCTCGATTCCCGCGGCGGTGATGCCGATGCAGCAATCTCGATGGCGCGGCTGATACGCCAAAGCGAGATTTTCAATGCGAGCCCTGTCATCGCAAGAATTGCAGAAGACCATCAATCCGTTTGCTTCAGCGCCTGCGTCGTACTCTTCGCGGCAGCCGACGACCAGGAGCTGGAATTCAATATCAATGGA
>CAZVWF010000066.1:0-15149 GCA_964630795.1 uncultured Woeseia sp.
ATTCCTCTTACAATCTACTCACGGCGACAGCGATTTACGCTGTTGGCTGTCGCGTCACTCCGAATCTTTTTTCGCCGCTGCCTTCTTGGCTGTTTTCTTCTTGGCTGTTTTCTTCTTGGTCGCTTTCTTCCTGGTCGCTTTCTTGGCCGTCTTCTTCGCCGCCTTCGGTGCTTCCGTCGCGCCATCAGTCGCCTCAGCTGAAGCCGCCTCTTCTACCAATGCTGCGCCATCCGCTTCCTCGGCAGGAGGCGCCTCTGCCTCAGCAGCCGCCGGTGCCTTTATCTCAGCTTCCGCAGGCGTTTCCGCCTCAGCAGCCGCCGGAGCCTTTACCTCAGCTTCCGCAGGGGCTTCTGCCTCAGCAGCAGTTGCCTCGGCCTCAGCCGCCGGCTTCTCGTCGGACGCTTTCGGCTCTGCCGCCGCTTTGGTGACATTTGCCTTCTTCTTCACGGTCGCTTTGCGTGCGCGTTTCTTCCTGGACGCACGCTTGGGCTTGCCTTCCTCATCGAGCTCGACAAATTCGTCTTCACCCAATGCCACTTCGGGCAAGGAGGCCTTGCCGTCCATCACCGCATCAGCAACCAGGGTCGCATACAGGACGATAGCCTTCATGGCATCGTCATTACCGGGAATCACATAGTCGACTTCATCCGGTGAACAGTTGGTATCCACCACGGCAACCACTGGAATACCCAGCTTGCGTGCTTCGCGAACAGCGATGTTCTCGTAGTCAACATCGACGACAAACAGTACATCCGGCAAACCGGTCATGTTCTTGATGCCGCCCAGGCTGCGCTCAAGCTTTTCCTGCTCGTGACTCAAACCAAGGGCTTCTTTCTTCGTGACTCGATCGAATCCGCCGTCTTCAGACATATGTTCCAAGTCTTTCAGACGTTTCACCGACTGGCGAACCGTCTTGTAATTCGTCAGCATACCGCCCAGCCATCGATGGCTGACGTGCGGCATTTCGCAACGCTCGGCCTGGGTGCGGATGGAATCGCGGGCCGCTCGCTTGGTGCCTACAAAAAGGATACTGCCGCCATCGGCAACGATGGTCTTGATGAACGCATAAGCGTCCCGAGCCATGGGCAGGCTCTTCTCAAGATTGATGATGTGGATTTTGTTTCGCTCGCCGAAGATATACGGTGCCATCTTCGGGTTCCAATAGCGGGTCTGATGACCAAAGTGCACGCCAGCCTCAAGCATCTGGCGCATGGAAACGTCTGCCATGATAATTCTCCGGGTTAGGCCTCCGCTCATCCCGACGCGCAACCCCTTTTCCGGTGGGGCACCCAGCGCGACGTGTCGATGAGCGTGTGGAATATTGCCTCAAGGGCGCGCGCTTTATACCATAGCCGGCTGACGCCAACAACGGCTGAAGTGCCTGTAAGTCCCGGGGTCAGTGCCCTTTATCTCTGTCTCATGTCAGTTTGGCAGCATGCGGTTGATTCAAGGACCCTGACCCCGCTTCATTTCATATTAATGGTCCAGAAGGACCACGGAGTGCTCAATTTGCGAAGTCCAATGAACGTTTCGATCAAGACAACAGAAGAGCAGGACAAAATGCGTGTGGCCGGGCGCCTGGCCGCCGATGTGCTCGACATGATCGGCGAACACGTCCGCCCCGGCGTAACCACCGGGGAACTGGACCGGATTTGTCATACGTTCATCACCGAGGAGCAGGATGCGACGCCGGCGCCGCTGAATTATCGCGGCTTCCCAAAGTCGATATGCACCTCCGTCAATCACGTCGTCTGCCATGGCATCCCGGGCGAACGAAAGCTGAAATCCGGAGACGCGGTCAATATCGATATCACGGTGATCAAGGACGGATTTCACGGCGACACGAGCCGAATGTTTTTTGTCGGCAAGGCGCCCATCCAGGCGGAACGGCTTTCGCAGGTCGCGTTTGACAGTATGTGGCTCGGCATCGAGGAGATGGCACCGGGCAAATATCTCGGCGACATCGGCGAGGTCATTCAGAAAAACGTCGAGAAAAACCGGTTTTCCGTTGTTCGCGAGTATTGCGGCCACGGTATCGGCCAAGTATTTCACGAAGACCCTCAGGTCCTGCACTACGGCAAGGCGGGCACGGGCCTCGAATTACAGGCCGGCATGACGATGACGGTTGAACCGATGGTCAACGCGGGCAAACGGTACGTTCGGCTCCTGCCAGACGGCTGGACCGTGGTCACCAAGGACCACAAGCTTTCGGCGCAATGGGAACACACCATTCTGGTCACCGAATCGGGCTACGAGGTGCTGACACTTGGCGCCAAAGATCGCTGAATCATTCGATTCCGCTGACGAATCCCTCGCCATTCTGACGGCGGCGCTCGACCAAACCATGGCGGGCCGTGATGCGCTGGAAGTCGCAGCGAGCAACCTCGAGGAACGATTCCGCGCCGGCGAACCCGTGGCCGACCTCGTACGCATTCGATCGCAACACGTCGACCGCGTGCTCGTGCAATTGTGGCGTCAACACCTGGCTGATCAGACGTCAGCCTGTGCACTGATCGCTGTCGGTGGATATGGCCGTGGCGAACTCCACCCCTGCTCGGACGTCGACATCATGGTGTTGCTGCCCGGCGGCAAGTCGGAGGCGCGGCAGACTTCCATAGAAAACTTCCTGGCAGCCCTGTGGGACATTGGCCTGGAAATCGGCCACAGCGTGCGCACCGTTGATGATTGTCGCCGGCAGGCGGAGGCCGACATCACAATTGCAACGACGCTCATGGAAGCTCGGCTGCTGGATGGCGACAAGGCGCTCTTCGACCGGATGGAGTCAACCGTCGCCGCGGATCAGATCTGGCCGTCGGACCGCTTTTTTGCGGCAAAACAAAAAGAGCAACAATTGCGTCATCACCGTTACGATGACACGGCCTACAAGCTTGAACCCAACGTAAAAGGCAGTCCGGGCGGTCTGCGGGACATCCAGATAATCGGCTGGGTCGCCAAGCGGCATTTCGGCGGCAGGACCCTGGACGAACTCGTCGCTCATGGTTTTCTGACCCCGGGACAGCTCCGCAAACTGACGAGCTGCCAGGATTTCCTCTGGCGTGTGCGCTACGGACTCCACTTGCTGACCGGGCGTGGGGAGGATCGGCTGCTGTTCGATCACCAGTCCAATCTTGCTGCTTTGCTTGGCTATGAAGACGCAAGCTACACGCTTGCCGTGGAACAACTCATGCAGCGCTACTACCGCACCGTGATGGAACTGAGTCGCCTCAACGAGATGCTGCTGCAACAGTTCGAGGAAGTGATCCTGATGAATCCGGACGCGTCACCACAGCCAATCAACGAACGCTTCCAGGTCAAGAACGGTTTCCTGCAGACTACCGGGGACGATGTATTTGCAAAACAGCCGTCTGCACTACTGGAGCTATTTCTGCTCTTGCAACAGCACGATGACTTTCGTGGCGTCAGCGCGTACACGATTCGACTCATTCGACGGAACCTGCACCTGATCGATGAGGAGTTTCGGCAAAACCCGAGAAACCACCGGATCTTCCTCGCGATCCTGCGTGCGCCTGCCGGCGTGACGCATGAATTGCGACGCATGAACCTGTACGGCGTACTGGGCCTGTACATCCCGTCCTTCGGCCGAATCGTCGGTCGTATGCAGTACGACCTGTTTCACGCCTACACCGTCGATCAGCACACCTTGTTTGTCGTCAGTAATTTGCGCCGTTTCGCGCTGCAGCGATTCGATCACGAACATCCGCATTGCAGCCCATTGATGCAATCCTTCGAAAAACCCGAGATCGTCTACCTGGCCGGACTGTTTCACGATATTGCCAAGGGCCGTGGCGGCGATCATTCGGAGCTCGGTGCGGTCGACGCGGAGGCGTTTTGCCTCGAACACGGGCTCAGCGCCTATGAAGCCCGCACGGTCGCCTGGCTGGTACGGCATCACCTCGTCCTGTCGATGACCGCGCAAAAGAAAGACCTGAGCGATCCCGACGTCATCAACGAATTTGCCGCACTGGTCGGCGACCAGACGCATCTGGACTACCTTTATACCCTGACCGTCGCTGACGTTAACGGGACTAACCCGGAGCTGTGGAATTCGTGGAAGGCCACCTTGTTCCGCGACCTCTACGAACTCACTTCACGTGCCTTGCGGCGCGGTCTCGAGAATCCCATCGATCGGGAACTGCTGATCGATGAAACGCAGGAAGCCACCCGCAAGGCACTTAGCGAAACCAAGCTGGGTACCACTGATATAGACCGCGCCTGGGCGTTGTTTCCGGAAGACTATTTCCTGCGCTACAGGCCCGGCGAGATCGCCTGGCATACCACCGTACTCGCGGAAGCGAATCTCGATTCGGACTGCGGATTGCTGGACGTTCGACGGCAGCCGGACGGTGACGGTATCGAGGCGATGTTATATACACAGCGAGAGCGTCGGTCATTCGCGCTCGTAACGGCATGGCTTGCCGAGCTGGGTATGACCATTGTCGATGTTCGAATCGTGCCGCTCGGAAACGGCTTCAGCCTCGACACTTATGTATTTATGGAGCTCGATCACCGGACAGAGATCGACGATGCAAGGCTGCAACGCATCCACCGCGTGCTGAGTGGCGTACTAGCAGCTGACGATGATGCGGCGGCCCGCGTCACCCGGCCCGCTCCACGCCAGGTGCGAATGTTCACAACACGAACCATTGTCACGTTCAGTGCAGATGAAGGCAATGACAGAACCATCATGGAGCTCGTTGCCAGTGACCGGCCAGGATTACTCTCGACCGTCGGCCGTGTTTTCGTCGACCAGGGCCTCGATATCGAAACCGCCAAAGTGCTGACCATCGGAGAACGAGCGGAGGACGTTTTCTACATCGTCGACGCCAGCAAACGGGCACTGGATGCCGATGCCTGTGCACTGCTGAAAGACAAACTCATCGAGAATATCGACAACAATACTTAAAGGCGTATGAAGTGCTGACGATTTATGGAATCCCCAATTGCGATACCTGCCGCAAAGCGCGCAAATTTCTCGATGCCCGTGAAACGCCCTATCGCTTTCACGACCTCAGGGCCGATGGTGTATCCGCCGGGATGCTGGACCGCTGGCTTGCAGCCATCGAATGGAAGGCCCTCATGAACACGCGCAGCACAACGTGGCGCGGACTGGCGGATAACGATAAGTCCGACATGAATACCGACAAGGCGAAAGCCCTGATGCTGGCACACCCGACATTGATCAAACGGCCGGTGGCGGAAACGGCAGGCGTGATCAGCGTCGGCTTTTCTGCTGAACGCTACCAAAAATTGTAGGACAAAGATGTCTTCGGATGACACGATCCAGCTGTTGATCGACCTCATGAGACGACCGTCTGTGACACCCGATGATCGGGGCTGTCAGGCGCTCATCAGTGAACGCCTGATACGGACTGGATTTCAGTGTGAGGCGATGAACCTCGGCAGCGTTTCCAACCTCTGGGCACGCTACGGTGACCAGGCTCCCGTCCTGTGTTTTGCCGGCCATACCGATGTGGTTCCACCGGGAGATCTCGAACAATGGCGTTCGGACCCGTTTGAACCCGAAATTCATGATGACTATATCTATGGCCGTGGGGCCGCCGACATGAAAAGTGGCGTTGCTGCGATGGTCGTCGCCGCGGAATCCTTCGTACAGCAACACCCTAACTTCAATGGGAGCATCTCGCTTCTCCTTACCAGCGATGAAGAAGGCGAAGCGGTCGATGGGACCCGCCATGTCGTTGATCGACTGATCTCGCGTGGCGACGCAATCGACTGGTGTATTATCGGCGAACCATCCAGCAGTATTGCGCTAGGTGACGTCATCAGGATTGGTCGCCGCGGCTCGCTTACAGGCGATATTGTGGTTCGAGGCGTACAGGGGCACGTCGCTTATCCCGAGCAGGTCGAGAATCCGGTTACCGCGTTCGCACCCGTCCTGCAGGTACTCTGCGAACGGCAATGGGACAAGGGGGATGATCACTTTCCACCCACCAGTTTTCAGGTGGTGATTCTGAAAAGCGGGATTGGTGCCAGCAACGTTACGCCACCAGATCTTCGCGCCAGGTTCAATTTTCGATTCTCGCCGGTATGGTCTGCGAATGACCTGCGGGCGGAGGTCGAATCCATCGTGGCATCGCAGGATATTGATGCCACGATCGAATGGACGTTACAGGGACAGCCATTTCTGACACCGCCAGGTACCCTGATCGACGCCGCGACTGAGGTAATCCGGGACCTCGCGGGAATCGAAACCCGTCAATCGACCGGGGGCGGCACGTCTGACGGACGATTTATTGCACCCACCGGAGCCGCCGTTGTTGAACTTGGCCCCGTGAACGAGACCATCCACAAAATCGATGAGAGAGTCCGGATTGTGGACGTGGAACGACTGGCCCGAATGTATGCGGAGATAGCGAGACGATTGCTCGCCTGAGCTAGATACGTCGCAGGTTGTTCCAGAGCCCGAACAAGCCTACGACAGTCACCGAGATGACCACCCATGCCGGCATGGACCACCCGAGAAACTGCCAGTCGACGCTGGCACATTCGCCGGAACCGGTGAAGATCAGTTGCAAAGCTTCCGACAACGGGAATGAATCGATGATGTAGTCAAACCCGGGTCCGCAGGACGGTACCTGGTCAGGCGGCAGATTTTGCAGCCAGACATGCCGCCCGGCGACACCGATACCGGCCCCGGCCGCCATCGCCAGAAGCGCGGTGTAGACGTAGCGTCCCCAGCCGCCCGGGTTATGCAGGGTTGCGACCAGAAATACGATGCCGAGAGCAACGACGGCCATTCGCTGAAAGACGCACAGCGGGCATGGTGTCAGCAGCAGCACATGTTCGGCATACAGGGCGTAGGCCATCAGTCCTGCGCAAGCGAGGAATCCGGCCAGGTTCAGCTGGCGCCGTCCGGAAATGGTCATAGGCTAAGTGGTCAGTCCATGGAATCTTTAGTGGATTCTACAATATCCGTGTGGCCGACATCACGATCTTATAGTGACAGTAAACAGCATTACTCGTCAGAATTTGAATTCGAGATCCAGCTGCAAGCGCGTGTAATCGTGTTCATTGCCGATACTCGCATCCATTTCATTGAGGAACAGCGTGCCGCCCAGCGCCCAGTTGTCTGCGAGTGCGTACTTACCTTTGAGAACCAATCCGGAGGCATCGGTACCGCCGCCGCCAAAATCTGAATCCGTGAAGGTTGCAATGACCGCATCGGCCTCGAGATCCTGCCAGGCCAGCGAGGCCTGCCAGGTGCCTGGGTCGCCCGCTTTGCCAATAGCTGCGCCAAATGCAACGCCCGTATCTTCTATGTCCGGGTCCGAGTTCTGCACGTAGTCGACGAATAATGAAAAAGGCATGTCCACCAGCGTGGTTGCGTACTCGACGAAGACCTCAAGCTGCTTGTAGTCGTAGATCAGGTTGCCATTGGTATCCGCGCTGTTGCCCTTGGGTTTGCCGTTCCAGAATGGCTCATTGCCGACCGTCTCGGTGTAGTTGTAGTAGCTCGCACCGGCAGTGAGCTTGGTGCCATCGTTCAGGGCAAACTCATAACCGCCTTGCAACGCAAGCAAAAGCGAATCATCGGCCGACGAGCGTTCCTCGACAAACAAGAGCCCGCCCGTACCGAAAAATCCGCCGGCCTGATATTGAATCGCGACACCTTCCGGATTCAGGTCACTGTCAAAAATGAGGGCATGACCGCCCGCCCGATGAAACGGGTTTTTCATCTTGCCGCCGAAAAGGTGGGTATTCTCGTTGATGGTCCAGTCCAGGTATGCCTGGTCCAGGCCAATGTCTTTGCGAGAAAAACCGTCGTCAAAGGACTGGTTAGTCGACACCGGATTGTCGCCGCCGGTTGCGAACTGAAGGACAGCCTTTACGTTGTCATTGACGTCCGCTGTCAGTCCGAGCCGGGCGCGAAACCGTCCACGGTTGCGCTCTTCCTCGCCGCCTTCGTCGATGCCCTCGTAGCGAAGGCGCACGTCGCCCTTGACCGAGATCGAGTCGACCCAGCTGTCCTGAGCCACCCCTGCCAGAGGAGACACGAGACCGGCAAACACCAAAGCAAAACATGGAGGTGTCGCATATTTCCTTAAACCCATAACTTTTTTTGCCTATATCAATTGGAGCAAAAATTCCGTCCGAGCAAAGCACCTTTACGACCTATAAATGGGTTGTGACGCGCAAGTTACACAGACGATGTCTCAACTTCAACAATTAGGATTTTGTTACTGGTCACAGTCTCTGCTTCGCAATTGACTTCGCCGGCGAAACCGGTTTACTGGCTGGCGAAGTCGCATTAGACCAGTCGAATATTACAGTTCTGTTACCGGAATTTTCAGGAAAATTCGCGACGCCTGAATTGCGTCAGTGTCGCCCAACGATCTTTCAGGCCGCCGAGCCCGGCGGCTCTGCCACCTTGTGCCGAAGGTATGACGGAACCAGCTCATCCGCCGGAATGGCAGTATCGCAAGCCGCTTCGGCCAGCGGCAGGATAAATCGCGCTCGCGGAAATCGGATCTCACTCTGCCCGACGATGTCGCCAAGGCCGCGAGTCAATAAGTCCGGATAGCGGTGCCAGCCATCACCCGCCGTGATGAAGGCCCCTCCTTTTATCTCCAGGCGATCAACCGAATCGATGTATTCATCGCCTTCAGGAACGGGCTGACCGTCGTCGCCCCGCCGAAAAATGCCGACGTAGACTTCATTCATGCGCGCGTCCTGGGTCACAACGACGCGTTCGGCATCACTCTCGGTCATGGATTCAGCAGCAACAGCTGCCAGCGAAGACACGGGAATGATCTTCAAACCACCACCAAAACAAATTCCCTGCGCCACGGATGCGCCGATACGCATGCCAATAAATGAACCAGGGCCATTGCCGAGCGCGACAGCGTCCAGTGCGTTGGGCTCCAGTTTCGCATCGGTCAACAATTGCGTGATCATTGGCATCAGGACCCGCGTATGTGCCCGCGGCTCTACGACGTACGCCTCGGCGATGCTGTCATCAACACTGAGCGCGACAGAACAGGCAGTCGAAGACGTTTCAATCGCAAGCAGCTTCATCCCACTCGCCTGTCACTGGTGCCTGCCGTTTCATGGCGTTGCAAAAAGGTACGCACATCCTCAACCGACTCGGTACTTTGCATGGGCGCCAGACTCTTCAGGAACACCGACCCATAACTCTTGCTGTCGATTCGAGGATCACATAAGACGACGACACCGTAGTCGGCCTCGTCACGCAGCAGGCGACCGGCACCTTGTTTCAGTGCCAGCACAGCGAGTGGCAATTGATGTCCCGTAAAGCCGTTGCCCCCCTGCCTCCGAATGTACTCCAGTCGCGCCATCATGAGCGGATCGGCCGGGGATGCGAACGGCAGTTTGTCGATAGCGACGATGGTCAGCGCTTGACCTCGCACGTCAACACCTTCCCAAAAGCTGCCGGTGCCGAGCAAGACGGCATTGCCGTAGTCGCGAAATCGTCGCAGGAGATCGTCACGCGGGGCATCGCCCTGGATCAGGAGCGGCCGCCCGTTCAAACGTTTCTTACGCGTCTTGAACCAGCGGCGCGCGGCATTGAGCGCGCGATGACTCGTAAACAGGCAAAACATCCCGCCCTCTGTGAGCTCCAGCAACGGCACGACGCTCTCGAGCATGACGTCAGTGTGCTCACGATCTGACGGCTGCGGCAAACCTGGCGGCAACCAGATCAGGCCATTTTGTTCGAGTGCATAGGGACTCGGAAACGTCAGGCCTGTCGCCCCGGCCAGTCCCATTCGCTCCGTAAAGTGACCGAAGTTTTCGCCTACCGCCAGGGTCGCGGACGTAAAGATCCACGCCTGGTGACCATTGTTGATGAGTCCGCTCAGGGTATCGGCTACATCCAGCGGCGTCAGGTTGAGCCGGATACTGCGCGGATTGACATCGAGCCATCGCAGGCCATCCCAACTATCTTCACTCGCCAGGTGAGAGAGACGTTCGATCGCGGAAAACAATTGTTCATAGAGTTTGTCGATTTCCGCGGATGCATCCCTTAGCGCCGCAACACCGTCCAGCAGCTCCTTCAATGCGGCGGACAATGACGTCATGGGTGTGCGTAGCTGCTCCATGACGCCGGATAACTCATGGCGGCCCTCGTCACGGGGAGATTCCGCGCGTAATACACGCACCGCGGTCGCAGCGTTGTCGAGCCTTCGCTGCATTGCTGCGTCCTTCAGTGCGAGCGTTGCCCCGCGAATTTCATCGATCAGCCGTTCGAGCTCCCGGCTGCCCAGGCTGATGCCGAAAAACTGCGCCGCCAGATCGGGTATCTGGTGCGCCTCGTCGAGGATGATGGCGTCGGCACCGGGCAGGAACTCGATAAAACCCTCCTCCTTCATCGCAAGATCCGCCAGCAAGAGGTGGTGGTTCACGACGACGAGGTCGGCTTCCTGCGCGGCACGGCGTGCTTTGACCACGTGGCATTTCTGGTAGACCGGGCACTCACTGCCAAGACAGTTATCAGCAGTCGACGTGACAAGCGGCCAGACGCCAGAATCTTCGGCAACCTCGATCAATTCGGCGCGATCGCCGGCCTGTGTCCTGTGTCGCCACTGCCGCACCGCGTCCAGGTCATCGAGGAGTGCGGGCGCCGATACCTGGCTGGCAACGGTGTCGAGCCGATGCAGGCAAAGATAGTTGGCACGGCCTTTCAGCAACGACGTTTTGACTGGCCGACCTGCGGCCTTGCCGATCAATGGCAGGTCTCGATGGTAGAGCTGGTCCTGCAGGGCCTTGGTCCCCGTCGATATGATTGTCTTCCGCCCGCTTTGCAGCGCGGGCAGCAGATAGGCAAAAGTCTTGCCCGTGCCGGTACCGGCCTCGACGACAAGCTGGCTCGCCGATCCAATCGTCTCGGCCACGGCCTCTGCCATCCATGCCTGGCCTTCGCGCGGCTGGAATCCGGGCAAATGCGCTTTGAGCGGGCTGTCCGGGCCGAAAAATTCAATCAGGGAAATCACTGCGGCAATATACGTCATTGCGCACATTACGGAGCAAGCTTTTTCGGATGTCCGGGCCGGTTTCCCTGGGTGCTGCCCCTTACGCTGGCCGGTGACTTGATTGCACGCGTGCGGAATGGGCCTGGACGGAATCTGCAGCTACGGATTGTCCGTTTGAACATCGTCTTGTCGGTCTTTTATGCAGATTGCAGTGATGGCTACGCGCGCGCTGCTGCGACGGTTCACATTAAAGTTGCTGGTGATTCGTGGTCCCGGAATTATCTACGGCTGTTTGCGCTCCAGCGCCCGGGGGATGGTTGGCCAAAATCGGGTGCAGTTCCCGCGTCGGTCGGTATAATTGCGCGCCTTGACGCGTGCTCATGTCCGCGCCAATCCGGCAATAACAACATGTTTAGAGAGACGATATGACTACCACATTGTCCGACCTCCAGAATTGGGTGGATTCGGTCGCTGCACACACACGACCTGACGCCATCTACTGGTGCGACGGCAGTGTCGAGGAATACGACCGATTCATCGCGGAAATGTGCGAATCAGGCGTCCTCTCGCCCCTGGATGCCAAGGGTTATCCCGACTGCTATCTGCACCTGTCAGATCCATCCGATGTCGCCCGGGTCGAGCACCTGACATTTATCTGCACCCGCGATCAAGAAGATGCCGGACCGAACAATCACTGGATGGAACCGGGCGAGGCGCATGAAAAGATCGACGCGCTGTTCGACGGTGCAATGGAAGGGCGGACGCTCTACGTCATCCCTTACTGCATGGGCCCGATCGATTCCCCCTACGCACGCCTGGGCGTCGAGATTACCGATAGCCCCTATGTCGTCATCAACATGCGCTTGATGACAAGAATGGGCAAGAATGCACTGCAACATATTGAAAAAGAAGGGTCTTTTGTTAAAGGGCTACACTCCACCGGTGACCTGGACCCGGACCGCCGCTTTATCATGCACTTCCCGGAAGAGCTGTCGATCAAAAGCATTGGATCGGGTTATGGCGGCAATGCTTTGCTCGGTAAAAAGTGTCATGCGCTTCGGATAGCGAGCTACCAGGCTCGCCATGAAGGCTGGCTGGCAGAGCACATGCTGATCGTGGGCGTAGAAAGTCCCGAAGGGGACGTTCACTATATTGCCTGCGCGCTGCCGTCAGCATGCGGAAAAACCAACCTGGCAATGCTGATTCCGCCGGAATCGCACAAAGGCTGGCGGATCTGGACTCTGGGCGACGATATCGCCTGGCTACATCTCGACGATGACGGCCGCATGCGTGCTATCAATCCAGAGGCCGGCTATTTTGGTGTAGTACCGGGCACGAACCCAAAAACCAACAAGAACGCCTATGACATGATTCATGGCGAGACGATTTTCACGAATGTTGGCACCACGGCTGACAATGAACCCTGGTGGGAAGACAAGGGCAGCGGTATTCCGGTGAAAAACTGGCGTGGCCAGGACCACGATCCGGAAAAAGGCCCGGCGGCACACCCTAATTCGCGGTTCACCGTCTCGGCAACGCGAAACAAGAGCTATTCAAATCTGGCAGATGCCCCGGAAGGCGTGCCTATATCGGCGATAGTCTTCGGTGGGCGACGCAAGGAACTTGCGCCCCTGGTCTACCAGGCCAAGAGCTGGCAGCACGGCGTCCTTGTCGGGGCGAGTGTCGGTTCGGAAACCACCGCCGCCAATGTCGGCGAAGTCGGCGTGGTCCGCCGGGATCCAATGGCCATGAAACCATTCTGTGGCTACAACTTTGCTGACTACTGGGATCACTGGCTGTCTTTCGCACAACGCTCAGACGATCTGCCGGACATTTTCCACATCAACTGGTTCCGCCAGGATGAAAACGGTCAGTTCCTGTGGCCCGGTTTTGGAGAAAACCTGCGTGTACTGCGCTGGATCATCGACCGATGCAATGGTCGGGCAAATGCGGTGGCGACACCCATCGGCCATCTACCCACTCCGTCGGATATCGACACCAGTGGCCTTTCCATTACCGAGGAAACCATGCAGGCGCTATTGACCGTCAACAAAGAGCAATGGCAGGCCGAGATGGACTCTGTCAGCGAATACCTGGAAAGTTACGGTGCTCGTCTGCCCGGCGCCCTCAGGAAAGAATGCGATGAGGTGATTCGAAACCTTCAGGAATCGCAGTAAGAAACGAGCCGCCTTGCATTCGACGCACGCCGGTTACGGCGCGTTACCCAGGAGAATCAATCGCCGCAGGCATAATAGTGCACGGCGAGTGGCGTTCCCGCCTTCGCCACCCTGCCAAGGCCGATGATGCCATCCCCCTTAAGTTCCGTGCTGTCACGGCGAATAAACACCTCCTCGCCATCCCCATTCTCGAGAAAAGTCCCATTCGTACTCTGATCGATGAGTATGAACTTGCCACGCCGCATCTCGATGCGGGCGTGTATGCGTGAAACCAGGTTATCTTTGACGACCAGGTCGTTGTCATCGGCACGACCCATATTGATGCCCTTGCGGTTCACGTCGACACCGAGCGATTGATCCCCAAAACTGAGGGTCAGCTTCGTTGCCGACTTCTCCTGACTGTCCCACTCGATCGTCGGCAGCATCCTGGTCGCCTCATCGGGCAGCCACAGCACTTCATACAGCGCGACTTCGTCGGAACGCCCACGCACGGTTGCGACATCGATTTGCCGGGTCTGGGACCGCCACTCCGGACTCATCTTCTCAACCGTCGGCCCGGAGATGATGATCTGCTTGGATTTCGCCTGGGAGGTCATTCGATTGGCCGTGTGTACCGCGGCTCCGAATATGTCGTTCTGCTCTTCGACGACGGGTCCGAAATGACAACCAACCCTGATCGATACCTGGATCTCGCTGTCTCCCGTGCTGATCGACTGCTGCATCTGCGATGCTGCGCTCATCGCGTCATCGACCGATGGAAACGTCGACATCACTTCGTCCCCGATCGTCTTGATAACAGTCCCGTTGAACTGCGCAGTCGCGTCTTTCATGATATCGAGGCAATGCGCAACGGTCTCGCTGGCCCTGGTGTCACCGAACTGGTCATACAGCTGGGTACTGCCAACAACGTCAGCAAATAAAATCGCAACTTCCAGATCTCGTGCCATTCCGCAATAACCCGGTGACTTCCCTTGTTTCAAGTCCAGCGCCAGCAGCCATGCGCTGCACGCTGTCGCTTGCTCGCAGATATTATGTCATGTATGCGAAGTGGACGCATTCAACGCATATAGCGCACAAGTAACTAATATTTCAGGGTTTTCCCCCGGTTATTTCTCTGCGACGATGTAGGCAATCCAGGCAAGGTCAGCCTCACCTTTCTCCTCAGGCGTGAACACGCCATTGCCTTCACCATCCTCATCGTCGCCTTCCCAGTAGAGCGTCGGGTTCTTGAAGCCAGCCTCCAGCAACAGTTCACGAATCTCCGGTGCGGTCCACATGCGCCATTCATAGGTGAAGGCTTTCTTGATCCGGGAACCATCCGGAAACTTGAAGTGAATATGTGTACGCATGTAATGGGTGACCGGGTGAAACTCTGCCTGGTGCCAGATATAAGTGAAGCCTTCGTGCTTGGTCTTTTCCTTGGTCTCTTCATACGCCTCGGATCCACCAAAAAGATCGCAGAAGAAAACTCCGTCATCCTTCAATGCATCCCTCACCGATCGGAAATATTTGAGCATCGTTTCCCGCGTGTTGAATATCCAATAGCTGAAATTAAAGGCGGCCAGGATATCGACCGGTGGCGTCTGCACATCCAGCACGTCCGATTCGATCAGCCTGACGCGGGCCTGATCCTCGGCGGGCAACCGGCCGACCCGGTTCTGTCGTCCCCACTCGAGCACTGACGGATCGAGGTCCACGCCGATGGATTGGTAGTCGACGCCCTGTTTTACCCACTCACAGGCGGCGCTGGCGGTACCGCAAAAGTCTTCCCTGAGGAGATGCGCTTTTCGTCCCCGCAGGCTTTGGAAGGTTTCCTGGAGAAACTCGACCTCGTGCTCGACATTTTGGACCGACTCCTCGTAGAGTTCATGAATATCGGCCTGCTCAGCCATGGTTTTGTGTTTCTTGGCGGCTTTCGCACTCATGTTATTTCTTATTCTCCGTCGTTTCGGCGAGGCAGCATTTTACGCCGCATTCGGTGCGGCCGCCATCGCCACATTGT
>CAZVWF010000067.1:0-5840 GCA_964630795.1 uncultured Woeseia sp.
CACATTCTGCTGACCTTCCTGCTGATCTTCGGCGCCATACCGATCATCGCCGGCAAGGACTTGCGCTACATCATCATGCTCGGTGGTGGTCTCGTCTTTATCTACGACCTGATTCCGCTAATCGCAGCGTTCAATTTCTCGAAACGACTGCCGGAAGAGTTCGCCAAAGCAAGCATGAAACTGTCCGACCGGGCCGTGCGTATCATCAGCGTCATCGGCATCCTGATCCTTATCGGCCAGGGCTCGCTGTCCTTCTCCGATATCGACACAACGGGCTGGGCACTGGTGGCCGCCTACATCCTGTTCGTACTGATCTACATCCAGGTGCGCTCCAGGCATCTCGACCGCCAGGCGCCGCCATAATATTGAGCCGCTTTCCGCACCGGCTGTGCTGATCGCGGGCACCCCGATCGAAGGCTGGTGCAATACCGGTCAACCCATGCTCAGAACGTGCACGCCTCCGGGTCGGGTTCGACGAAATAGGACTTGTAGTTCTCCGCCTCGGGATTCATACACCCCTTGAGGTTCAATACTGCGACGCGACGGAACTGGATAGGGGCGCTCTCGCTTTGTAAGGAAATATAGCCGGACGACAGGGGTTCGCCATCCGGCTTCATTTCCGGCCGATGTCCGGACACTTCAACACCGCCGTAGGTCAGGTTGGCGTACCTCATGACCTCCTCACCATTGACGTAGTGAACGACCTTGTCACTGCCGAGGACCAGTACCTCGACGGTAACCCACTGTTCGCCGTCGAAGGTTGCGGATGCCGAGTTGATGCAATGCGTCTCCTCGAACTTGCCCTGGTACTCGATGTGCGAGCCGGGTGAGCACATGTTGGCGGTCGGACGCGGGTTGCCATCTCCCAGGCCGCCCAGAAACTGCGCCTCGATCGAAACCGGAAAATCCTGCTCGGGCGGCATCGTGTGCGGGTCCTGCGCATGCAACATCACTCCGCTGTTTCGGATCGCCCAGCCTGGCGCACCCGGCACCTGCTCGCCGATGAATCGATACTCGACGAGGATCCGGTAGTGGGAAAACCTGTCCTTGTGAAAGATATGTCCGAAGCGGTCGTTGTAATCGCCTTCGTACTGGTCATAGCGCACTGTCATCAAGCCGTCTTCAATCCGGAACGTGTTGGCGTAATTCTCTCCGGCCGGGTAACCGCGAATCTTGACTGTCCAGTCATCCAGATCGGTGCCGTTGAAGAGCTCGACCCACTCCCCGGTGTCCGACTGCGCCTGGCAGACCGCCGACAGCGTCAGGACGGCCGTCGCAATGACTGACCTCACACGTGTGGCGCCCATTGCGTCTCTCCTTCCTCATACGGCACACATGGATTGTACCGACCCGGTGTTTCCCTGTAACGCATCGCCTGTGTGTAGCCGATTTCAGAGGTAAAGTAGCCGAGCAAGGTCAGCTCCTTGATCATCCGGAAGTAATGCGCAGGTGCATCGTCAGGCCTGCCCTTCATATACGTCCACTGTTCGAGGTCGAGCATCTCGACCAGCTGCAAACGCTGTGCAGCGGTAACCGCCTGGAAGTTCGCGCCAAAATTAACGAGGCAACGTTTTTGCAGGTCTTTCAGACCTTCCAGGAAAACTTGCTGATCATCCGGATAGTAAGTATCGGCCACCATCATTGCGATAAAGGGTCCGACCTCGGCCGCTTTGGCGCCGGGCGTGCTCGTCTCCGGCAGAATCGTTTCCGCAATCTCGTCCAGGAGCTCGATATCGCTTTGCCGGAACAGGTCATTGGCAGCGCCCGACTCACTACGGGGTTGTGACGCACAACCGGCCAGCATCGCGGTCTGTCCCACCAGGGCGACACCGCCGAGCATCGCGCTCACTCGGAAAATCGCTTCGCGGCGTGTGATCTGTTCGATTTTTCTGTGGTCTTTGTCCATCGCCAGTTCTCCTAGAGGTTGCCGCGCTTGAGTTCCGCGACCGCATAGTCCGCTGCGCGCGCCGTGATCGCCATGTAGGTCAGCGACGGGTTCTGACAGGCAGCGGACGTCATGCAGGAACCGTCCGTGACGAACACGTTAGGCGCATCCCAGACCTGGTTCCATGCATTCAGTACGGAAGTTTTCGGATCCCTGCCCATGCGAGCAGTTCCCATTTCATGAATACCCATGCCCGGGTAGTACCCGTCATCGTAGGTGCTGACGTCCTTGACGCCGGACGCATCGAGCATCTCGGCCATGTCATTGGCCATGTCGACACGCATGAGCGCCTCGTTCTCGCCCATGTCGCAATCGATCTCGAGCACCGGCAAGCCCCACTTGTCAGTACGCGACTGATCAATGCCGATCTTGTTGTCGTGATAAGGGAGCATCTCGCCGAAGGCGGTGGCACCGATGCGCCAGGGTCCGGGCTGCGCCATCTTGTCCTTGAAGTCGCCGCCGACGCCCAGTTCACGAACCGCTCTGCGCCAGCTCTGGCGACTCGCACTACCCTGGTAGCCAAAACCGCGCAGGTAGTCGCGCTTGTCGCCGAACAGGTTCCGAAAGCGGGGAATATAGAAGCCGGTTGGCCTGCCACCGAAGTAGTACTTGTCGTTCAGCGACTCCTCGCGAAGGATGCCCTGCGCTCCCAGTCGGAAGTGATGATCCATCAGGTTATGGCCGAGTTCGCCGGAGCTCGAACCAAGGCCATCGGGCCAGATGTCCGTTGCCGAGCGCATCAGGAGCCACGTCGAATTGAGCGTGGACGCGCAGAGGAAAACGATCGGCGCAGAGAACTCTGTCGTCTTCTCTGTCACTGCGTCCATTACCCGTACGCCAGTCACCCGCTTGCGGTCCTTGTCATACGCAAGCTCGGTCACAATCGAAAACGGCATCAGGGTCATGCGGCCTGTCGCCATTGCTGCGGGCAGGGTCGATGACTGCGAACTGAAATAGCCACCCCATGGACACCCCATCCAGCAGGCGTTGCGATACTGACAGGGGGAGCGGCCCGGCAAGGGCTCGGTCAGGTGCGCGGTACGTCCAATGATGATCCGGCGACGACCGTCAAACTGGTTCTGCAAGCGCCCTGCGACGAGTTCTTCACCGCAATTCAGTGGCATTGGCGTCTGAAATTCGCCATCCGGAAGCTGCGGCATGTTCTCGATGGAGCCATTGATGCCCGCATGTCTTTCAACATGGTCGTACCAGGGCTTGAGATCTTCATAGCGAATGGGCCAGTCAACCGCGATGCCCTCTTTTGCATTCGCCTCGAAGTCAAAATCACTCAGACGATAACTTTGTCTGCCCCAGGTCAATGACCGACCGCCGACCTGGTAACCGCGATACCAGTCAAAGCGTTTGATTTCGGTATAGGGAGAGTCCTGGTCAGATGCCCACCAGTCCAGGTTTTTCTCATTTAGCGGGTAGTCACGCTTCAGAACCGGATAGGCCTCCTCCATCGCGACCGTGCGGCCGCCGCGATGCGGGAACTCCCAGGGCGCTTTGTGCGTGTTGATGTAATCCCTGGCATGCTCAACGTTCTTGCCGCGTTCGAGCACCAGGACATTGAGCCCCTTTTCCGTCAACTCCTTGGCTGCCCAGCCCCCTGAAATACCAGATCCAACGACGATCGCATCATACGTCTCGCCTGCCATATTTCCCCTCCGGATTTATTATTGGCGCAAGCCTTTCGTATTGGTCGCAAGCCACGCGACGCCATTGTAACATCGGGGTCCGCCCGGCAAAGATGAATAGAGGGATCACGTGGCAAGCAAAATACGTATGGGCATGGTGGGCGGCGGCAGTGGCGCCCTTATCGGCGAGGTTCACAGGCTGGCCGCCGAAATGACCGGTGATATAGAACTCGTCGCTGGCGCCTTCAGTAGCAACCCGGACGCATCGAAACAGTTCGGCATCGAACTGGGACTGGATGCATCACGGGCATACGGTAACTACGAAGAAATGATCGATGCGGAAGCAACGCTTCCGGAGGATCAGCGCATGCAGTGCGTTTCGATCGTTACACCTAACAATTCGCATGCTGACATTAGTTGCAGGGCGCTCAAAAACGGCATGCATGTCATTTGTGACAAGCCGTTGGCCGGCAACCTGGAAGAAGCGCTGCGCATTGCGGAGGCCGTCGAAGAAACAGGCCTGCTGTTTGGCATTACGCACACCTATACCGGCTACCCCCTGGTCATCGAAGCACGTGAAAGAGTTCGTGCCGGCGAACTCGGCAATATTCGCAGAGTCGTTGTCATTTATTTACAGGACTGGCTCTCCCAGACTGCAGATACCAAAGGCAGCAAGCAGGCGACCTGGCGAACGGACCCGGGCATCAGCGGTGAATCCGGTGCCTTCGCTGACATCGGCACCCACGCATTCAACCTCGTCGAGTTCATTACCGGCCAACAGATGACGGAAGTCGCTGCGGAACTCAAAGCCGTTGTCGAAGGTCGTGATATTGATGACGACGGTGCCGCAATGTTTCGTCTTCAGAATGGTGCCGCTGGCCTCCTCGCGGCGAGCCAGGTATGCACGGGTGCGGTGAACGGCCTGCGGATCGAGATCTATGGGGACAAAGGCAGTCTGCACTGGTCGCATGGTGACCCGAACACGCTCACGATCGGGCGACGCGGTGATCCCGACCAGGTCATCAGCCCGGGCAACAATATTGCATACCTGTCGGACGCAGCCCGTTCACGCTGCCGCACGCCGGGCGGTCATCCGGAGGGATTTATCGAGGCCTTCTCAAATCTCTACGTCGACTTCGCCGCAGCCGTTCGCGCATTTCCCGAGCCGACAGACAACATCTGTGCAACGGTCGAGGACGGCGTTCGCGCCATGCGCTTCGTGCGCGCGACCATTATGAGCACGAACAACGGCTCGCAGTGGACGTCGATATAGAATTTAGCGACTAGTCGAGTATCGACTTCAGCGTGTAGTGACTCGCTGCAACCGACTGGAATGGATTCGGCGGATGATCATGCTCGACAAAGCAGTGTTTTATCGACGCCGCGACAGGGTCTTCAAGAATACCGGCAAAGTCTATTTCACCGTCGCCCACATCGACCATCTGCCCTGCGGCATTCCTGTCCTTGATGTGTGACAAACTCATTCGCTCCGGCGCCATTGCCAGCACCTCGCGGATATCCCAGCCGGCTTCCGCAACCCAGAAAAAGTCAATTTCGAAGTCGAGAAGATCGGCGTCGGTTTCATTGACGAGAATGTCGAACGGCACGACACCGTCGATCGCTTGAAACTCAAATTCGTGGTTGTGGTAGGCGGCCCGAATGCCATTGCGCTGGCAAGCCTCGCCTAACCGGTTTGCGACCTCTGCCCAGCGCTTGTAGTCGTCAATGGATTGCCGGTTTTGTTCCTGCATATAGGCAATCGTCACATACTCATGGCCGGCCTCCGCCGAGAGTTCGACGAACGGATTCGGGTCGTCCTGAACGGTTTCGCCATCCACGTGCGTACTGGGAGAGGTCAATCCATAGCGTGCCAGCATATCGCGGATTTCCTTTGCTGTTCGCGTGAAATAACCCGCGAACTCGACTTCCTTGTAGCCAATTCCTGCAATTCCCTGCAGCGTCTTCTCCACATCCACCGCCATCGAGTCCCGAACCGTATACAGTTGGACGCCGGGAACACGCGTTGCCTGTGCTTTGGCCGTGGTGGCTTTGGCCGTGGTGGCGAATCCGGTGACGGCAGCAAGGCCAGCCGCGGCAGCCAGCATCTCGCGGCGGTTATAGGTGGCATCGGACATAGTGGCTCCGGATAACAATAAGAAATGACTGAAATAGTCTAGCGAAGCGGGGGGGAAATGACTACGAGTGCCGCGAAAACGCCGACGGCCCGGCTATTCCTGATGATGTTTCTCCAGATTTTC
>CAZVWF010000067.1:5940-14111 GCA_964630795.1 uncultured Woeseia sp.
CCCCTTCGAGCAATCCTGGATCCTGAACGCGTTCCCGGTGGCCGCCATCATCGGTCTTTTCTTCGGCAAATAGTTTGCCGATCGTAATTTTGCCGCGGCAGCCCTGCTGCCATCGGCTTCAAGCCGCCTGAAGACGTATCAACGCACACAACGAAACTGCAGGCGTAACACCTAATACATTTTCGCTGTTCGACCGGCTCTTACCAGCTATCGGCGAATTCGAATGCCTCGGGCGCCTTCAGCGACATGGCCTTGTCGCCCCGCGCAGCATCGGCGTTCATCGAAACCGTCCTGGCAATCGAGAACTGTGGTTGCACCTGCGTAATCTCAACGGTTCCCAATAACGTATCGCTGCTTCCGAGGCTGATGCCCGTATCAGGGTCAATGAGCTCCTCGCCCTTGCGCATAATGTTGAGCTGATCGCCAACGGCAACGCTTCCTGCACCCAGATTCAGCCACACCTGCCCACCGTCCGCCCTGACGACGCTGCCCGATGCGGCCTGCATGCCAATCTGTTTGACCAGGTCGAAAACACCCTTGTTGATACCGGCGATAACCGCCTGTCCAATCGGCGTTTTTGAGTATTCGTCCATGAAACCGGCCAAGCCACCACCACTGAACACCACGCCACCACCGAACGTCAGGCCCGATTCCTTGATGACCGACTCGATTTGTTTTGTGAACATGATTTCACTGGTCTCGGCGTTAATCAGGCGAAAATTCAGACCGACGACGCCCTCACCAGATTGGATACCAATGCCTGCTGTGGGCAATCCGGCGGCACGCGTCAGGAATCCGCCGATCCCTTTGCTTGAGTCCTTCACATTGGTTTCGTAGTTAGTGACAACCACCTGCACCAGGTACTGCGCTCCCAATACATTGCCGGTCGCAGCACCAGAGGGCCCTGCCACCCGACCGGAAGCCGCGAGATCCTGCTCACCCAGAACATCAGCGAGAGCTGCTCGTTCAACCAATCGAAAGCGGTTGGTTCGTGCCAGCGTGTCGGTAACGATCGCCTCGATACCGTTCATCGGCACCTGCGTCCCGTAGCCCCCGTACTCGACGGACGTACCGCCGGTGGAGATCGTGTAGGAGCCGGCACCACTGCTATTGTCAACGTCAAGCACACCCAGTCGCGACTTCGCCCCGACGAATTCGCCCCATTTGATATTGAGCAGATATTTGGCCTCTATGCCATCGATGTTTTCAGGAAGTGGCTTATTGCCGCCCCCGGAAACTGAGTAGGCTAGATATTCCGCCGAGCTGACGGACGCGGCGAGAGACATGAAACAAAGCAACAAAATTCGCATGATTGATCCCCTGGCTATAGCTCGTCGCAGGAGCGATGCCAACCGTATGCAGCAATCTGCGGTGCACGCTCTACGTGTTTGTGTATTGCTGTTAAGGTGGAGACACAACAAATAACCATTCGTGTTACAGCGCGAGCTTCTTTACTCGATCAAAGATAGCATACGGCGCGCCACACGACGATCAGGATTTGCGGCCAACACAATGCAAGCGTACATTTTTCCAACCGGTTGAACGATTGCCTGCCGCGGAGGACTTCGAAATGCCTCGAACGAAAAACACGTTGACACGACGCAGTGCGATCATGGGCGCCGCGTCACTTGTCGGCGGCACGATTGCTGCTACGCAATTGCCGACTCTAATGAGCCGTGTCGCTTACGCACAGGGCGCGGGTGCGCCGCCGGTGTTTTTCGACCAGGACCAGTTTGCGCTGATTGAGTGCATTGTCGACGTGATGATCCCGGGGACGGAGACACCGGGTGCTCGCGCGGCCGGGGTTCACTACTTCATTGACCTGATGCTCGACGAGTGGGCCGCGCCGGCGCGGCAGTCCCGATTCGAGGAAGGCATCAGAGCACTTGGCGAGCGTCTCGGTGACGACTACCTCGATAGTGCTGCAAATGAACAGATCAACCGGCTGCGCTCCATTGACGAGGCCGCATTTTCCGACGGCGCTGAACACGACTTCTTCCGCGAGTTCAAACGGCTTGCGCTGTTTGGCTACTACTCATCCGAGCCGGGCGCGACCATTGAACTGCAGTACGAGTTGCTTACGCCCGAATACAAGGCCTGCGCCCCGATAGAGGATATCGGTCGCGCCTGGTTCTGGTCGAACTTCCGTCATGGCCTCTGATTTCGATGCAATCGTTGTCGGCTCCGGGATCTCCGGCGGCTGGGCTGCGAAGGAGCTAACCGAGCGGGGACTGAAAGTCCTGTTACTCGAGCGCGGCCGTCATGTGACACACCGGGAAGACTATGTCACCGAGGGCAAGGGAAACTGGGAGCTGCCTCTTCGCGGGCAAATTCCGGAAGCGGAGGAAGTCAGCGACTATGCGATCCAGCGGCTTTGCTACGCGTTTAACGATTTCACGAAACACTTCTTCGTCAATGACCGGGAGCATCCGTACATCACGCCGGACGGCAAGCCCTTTTCCTACATTCGCGGCCATCATCTTGGCGGCCGGTCATTGCAGTGGCACCGCCAATGCTATCGATGGAGCGACATCGACTTCGAAGCCAACCTGAAAGACGGTCACGGTGTCGACTGGCCGATCCGGTACAAGGACATAGCGCCCTGGTATGACTATGTCGAGTCCTTCGCCGGAATCAGCGGATCGGAAGAAGGCCTGCCGCAATTGCCTGATGGCGTCTTTCAACCTGCATTTGAATTGAACTGCGTCGAAAAAGCCGTGAAGGCGAAAATTGAAGCGGCATTCCCCGAGCGAAACCTGATTATCGGCCGGGCGGCCCACCTGACAGAGCCTACCGATGAACAACGCGCCCTCGGTCGCGGCCAGTGCATGAATCGCAACGAGTGTCAGCGTGGTTGCTCGTTTGGTGCCTACTTTTCCAGTCTTTCGGCAACCCTGCCAGCCGCCGAACGAACCGGAAACCTGACAACGGTGACGGACGCGATCGTCACGCAGGTTGAATACGATGCAGAAAAGGAGCGTGCAACCGGCGTGACGGTCATCGATGCCAATAGCCGTGAAGGCAGGACGTATACCAGCCGCCTTGTCTTCCTTTGCGCGTCAACGCTGGGCTCGACCCAGGTTCTGCTTAATTCGACTTCCGAGCGTTTCCCGAACGGGCTCGGTAACGACAGCGGCACCCTGGGTCGCTTCCTGATGGACCACATTGGCGGACCGGTGTCGACGGGCCTGTTTAACGGCCACGAAGACAAGTACCACTCGGCTCGCCGGCCCAATGAATGCTACGTGCCCCGATTCAGGAATGTCTCGGAGCAAGACGAGCGCTTCGTTCGCGGTTTTGGATACCAGGGCGGCGCAAAACGCCTTGACTGGCAACGCGGCACGGCAAACGCGGGCATTGGCGTCGACTTGAAGCGCACACTGCGCCAGCCGGGGCCCTGGCAGTTCTCTATCGAGGGCTTCGGGGAAATGCTGCCGGATGCGCGAAACCGCGCCTGGCTGGACGATACGCGCACTGACCAATGGGGTATTCCGCTGCTTCATATAGATTGTGAGCACCGGGACAACGAGTTCGCGATGATCGACGCCATGGCCGAGGACGCGCGCCAGATGATGGAGGCCGCCGGCCTGTCGAACATCAATACGCAGACCAACCTGGCCCCGCCGGGCTTGCTGATTCATGAAATGGGCACGGCCCGCATGGGGCATGACCCCGGCACATCCGTTCTGAACCAGCACAACCAGGTCCACGCTGTACCCAACTTGTTCGTCACCGATGGATCATGCATGACCTCTTCTGCCTGCCAGAATCCGTCGCTGACCTACATGGCGCTCACTGCGCGTGCTTCGGCAACTGCTGCCGGCATGCTGGCCGAAGGCAGCCTCTGACCTCGCATGCAACTCGAAACGATCGACTGGGCCATTATCATCGGCACGTTCGCGGTGACACTGACGATCGGTCTGTTCGCGGCACGACGAGCGGGCTCGGGTACGACCGAGTTTTTCCTGTCCGGGCGCAACATGCCCTGGTGGCTGCTCGGCATCTCGATGGTTGCGACGACCTTTTCCTCGGATACGCCCAACCTCGTAACCGACATCGTCCGCAAGAACGGGGTTGCCGGAAACTGGGTATGGTGGGCATTCCTGCTGACCGGCATGTTGACGGTATTCGTATACGCGAGATTATGGCGGCGCTCCGGCGCGCTCACCGACATTGAATTTTATGAACTGCGATACAGCGGACAGTCGGCCGCTTTCCTGCGAGGTTTTCGCGCACTTTACCTGGGCTTTTTCTTCAACGTCATCATCATGGCGGCCGTGTCACTGGCCGCGATCAAGATTGGCGGCATCATGCTTGGACTGTCACCGCTCGATTCCCTGATCTGGGCATCGATCATTACCGTTGCCGTCGCTGCACTCGGCGGACTGCGTGCGGTGCTGCACTCCGACCTGTTCCTGTTCACGCTCGCCATGGTGGGCGCAATCGCAGCTGCGGTCTTCGCTTTACGAGCACCGGAAGTAGGTGGCCTGGATGCACTGATATCCGCTCCCGCACTGGAAGGCAGCCTGTCATTCTTCCCTCACCTCGAGCGTGGGCCGGACGGCTCATTCACCACAGCCAGCATTGATCTCGTGGTTTCCCTGCTCGTCATCCCGCTGGCGGTTCAATGGTGGAGTGTCTGGTACCCGAGCGCAGAGCCGGGTGGCGGGGGATACGTAGCGCAACGGATGCTGGCCGCCAGGGACGAGAAGCACGCGCGAGCCGCTGTCCTTTTATTTAATGCACTCTACTACGGCATGCGACCGTGGCCGTGGATCATCGTCGCCTTGTGTTCGATCATCGTATTCCCTGACCTGGACAGCATCGCGCGCGCGTTTCCCAATGCCGATCCATCAATCATCAATGACGATCTCGCCTACCCCGCGATGCTGGAGCGTGTACTGCCGCACGGATGGCTGGGCCTTGTTGTCGCATCACTGCTGGCCGCTTACGTATCCACGATTTCCACGCACCTGAACTGGGGTTCATCGTACATCGTCCATGACTTTTACAGCCGCTTCGTTCGGCCCGGCGCCAGTGAAAGCGAGCAGGTCCTGGCAGGCCGTGTTTCGACAGTCATCATGATGCTGGTTGCCGGTTTCTTCGCATTGCAGTTATCCAATGCCTTGCAGGGCTTTCAGATACTGTTGCAGGTAGGCGCCGGTACCGGCCTGATCTTCATCCTCCGGTGGTTCTGGTGGCGCATCAATGCGATTAGCGAAGTAGTTGCAATGGTTGTCTCATTCGTTGTTGCCGTGGGGCTGCAGCTCGGCGACTTCGGGCTCGCGGCCTGGCAGGAACTCCTGACAGGCATCAGCATTACAACGCTCTGCTGGGTCTCGACAGCAATTATGACCTCGCCGGCTGACCCGGAGACGCTGAAGTCCTTTTGTCGCCACATCAATCCGGGCGGTCCGGGTTGGCGGCATGTGTATGAAGACCTGAGGGCGGACGGAACAACACCTGCCTCCGATCCGGTCAACATCCCTCGCGGTATTGTCTGCATGATGCTCGGTTGTCTTGCGGTTTACAGCGTACTGTTCAGTACCGGGTTCTGGATCTATGGAGAGGCGCTTGGCGGAACCGTGCTGGCCGTCACGGCCCTCGCGGCGTCGGCAGGAATCGTTCGCCTCCGGTTTAACGACTAGCTGTCATGACGGATCGGTGGAACGAAAAAATGCGTCGGCGCTATACCTGTCGTCGCGTTGCTTCCCCGCTCAATATCTACGCAGGACAATCCGACCCGGGCTGGGAAGACCTTGCATGGAGCGACCTGTTCGTCGACATCACCGGTCGCGACGAATTAATGCCGCACTATGCCACCCGAATGCGCATGGGGTGGGATGAACAGTTCCTGTACATCAACGCGGACCTCGTGGAACCACACGTCTGGGGTACGATTACCGAGAAGAACGCGAAGATGTTCGAGGACAACGATTTCGAGGTATTCATCGACCCGGACTGCGATGGTCTGAACTACTACGAATTTGAGATCAACGCGCTGGGGACTATCTGGGAATTGAGCCTGCCCAGGCCCTATGGTGACGGTGGTGTCCCGGTTCTCGGCTGTAACATTGAAGGCCTGATCAGTCGCGTGCGCGTCGACGGTTCTATCAATGATCCGTCCGTGCCGGACCGGGGCTGGATGGTCGAAGTGGCGATTCCATGGGCAGGACTTAAGCCCTACCATTTATCAGGCGCATGCCCGCCACAACCAGGCGATCGCTGGCGATTTAATTTTTCACGCGTGCAGTGGCAGCATCGAGTGGTGGACGGCCGTTATGAGAGAATTCCGCCGCACGGCACGCCGGTGGCAGAGAGTCTCGACCCCGAGGAGCAGGAGCATCCGGAAAACAACTGGGTGTGGAGCCCCCAGGGTGAGATCAATATGCACATCCCGGCACGCTGGGGGGAGATCGAGTTCGAATGAAGAGAATTGTCTTGTTGCTGCTCGTTGCAGTTTTTGCCGGTTGCGAACCGGCAGTCGACAAACCGGATCCGCTGCCACGTATTGCCATCGCAGGTCTGTGGATTGAATCGAGCACCTTCTCGCCGGCGCGAACGCACGAACCTGCCTTTCGCGCGAAACGTGGTGAAGAAATCTATACGTCCTATCCCTTCTATGCAGCCGACTCGCCGATCATGGCGCGCGCCGAGTACTTTCCGGCACTGACCGGCCGGGCGATCCCGGGCGGCATGGTGACGCGAGAAGCCTACGAGTCACTGATGCAGGAGACACTCGATCGACTCGGCCGGAACCTGCCCTATGACGGCCTGCTGTTCGAGATTCACGGTGCGATGAGCGTGGAAGGAATCGACGACCCCGAAAGCGACATGATCCGGCGCATCCGGACGGTGGTTGGTGACGATACGCTGATATCCACGTCGATGGACCTGCACGGAAATGTGTCGTGGCAACTGGCGCTCGAAAGTGACCTGATCACCTGTTATCGAATGGCGCCACATGAAGACGAAGTCGAGTCACGCCAGCGCGCGCTGGAGAGCCTGCTGGTTCGACTGGAGGACGGCACCGGGCGGCCTGCCTACAAAGCCTGGATACCCGTTCCGATTCTGTTGCCCGGCGAGAAAACGAGCACACGCGTTGAGCCGGCGAAAAGTCTCTATGCCACAGTCCCGACGGTCGAAGCCCGTGGTGGTGTGGTCGATGCTGCAATCTGGGTGGGCTATCCCTGGGCGGACGAACCGCGCAATCACGCCGTTGTCATGGTGACCGGCGATGATGAAGCAGCAGTGACGACCGGCGCCGAGAAACTCGCGCAGCACTTCTGGGATGTGCGTAACGAGTTCGAATTCGTCGCGCCGGTTGCGACGCTGGATGAAGCGCTGGATGAAGCGATCGATAGTGACAACAGGCCATTTATCATCAGCGACTCCGGCGACAATCCGACCGCCGGTGGTGCCGGTGATGTGACGTGGACATTGACCGAGGTGCTGAAGCGACCCGAGTTTCAAGCGGCCGACGGCCCGTCGGTCATCTACGCATCAATACCCGGGCCGCTATTCGTCGAGAAGGCATTGGAGATCGGTGTCGGTGGAGAAATTGATGCCGAGGCCGGTGCCCGGATCGACGACCGTTATGCACCACCCGTTCGATTGCAAGGGACGATCATGTCGATCACGGATACCGATCCAGACGCTGAAGTGGAGGTTGTGGTCCGTGTCGGCAGTGTCGATGTCATTGTCACGAAAGTGAGAAAGCCTTATCACTACGAGGCCGACTTCGAACGCGTTGGCCTGGCGCCCAGGGATGCAGACATCGTTATGGTCAAGATCGGTTATCTCGTTCCGGATCTGTACGACATGCGCGGCGGCTGGCTGATGGCGCTGACGCCGGGTGGCGTCAACCAGGATCTTTCAGGCTTGCCCTACGAGCGTATTCAGCGACCGATGATCCCTTTTGATCCCGATATGCCTGACCCGGATCTCTCGGCGCGCCTGGTGCCGCTGTCGCATACCGAATAGACCGGACGCTCGCCGCCATTACCTGGACAACAGTTCAAGGTGGGCCGCTAGCGAAGCTTGTGGTCGTCTGCGGGGGACCAGGAGCAGCAGGTTTCTCGAAATGAGAAAACCGTCAGGGGATTGAGCAGCGTATCAGTTCCGCCGGGTACGCGAGGTGGCAGTCATTTTTTGCGCTTCCTGCCATTTCG
>CAZVWF010000068.1:0-13648 GCA_964630795.1 uncultured Woeseia sp.
CTGCCCGCTGAAGACGGGCCCGCCGTGACATTCGTACACGAGAATCTGGCCAGGGAAGCCCGCTCGATGTCGGATCATGGTTTTGACTTTCACGCGTTGCAGCTCGACGAAGACAAGTTCAACGAGCTGGCACTGCGCTGCCTCGACGGGCATGTGGCCAGGATGCTCGAGGCAAGGACCTTTGCCCGGCCCGACGAAACTACCGACAACTCCCTGTGCGGACGCTGGTTCGAATTGACGCTTCCTGTGAAAGATGCGATACGCGGCGGCAGGTTCTGGGCGCCACTCGCACCGGAGGTCCTTCGTTTGCGCGAGGAGCCAACGACGCACATGCGGTTTAATGCAGCAGGGATGTCACTGGGCCTTAGCGAGAGCATCGCGTTAAGCGGTCCTTCCCTGTGCTTTCATTGTGACGATCAAGAAGCAGTCTGGATCGGGTTGGCCAAGCACGGCTTCACGCACAAGGAGTTTCCCGGCTTCGAAGGTGCTTTTATGTCGATCACGGCACCGGAAGGCACCGAGTTATTCCTGTTCGAAGAAGACTTTCTCGACGAGTTTTGCGAAGTCGAGGAAACCGACGAGTCGCGGCCTCAATAATCAGAGCAACTTGCGAATCAGTTCCTGGGCACGAGTGAGATAGCCCGATCCAAACAGATTGAGATGATTCAGCACGTGATAGAGCTGGTACAAGTGCACGCGTTCCTTGCTGCCTGATGCGAGCGGCCAGGCGTCTTCATAGGCTTCGTAAAAGCTATTGCCAAACCCGCCGAACAACCGCGTCATGGCAAGATCCGTTTCTCTGTCGCCATAGTAAACAGCGGGGTCGAAGATCACGGGCTCGCCCCCGGCTGCAGCCCAGTTTCCACCCCAGAGGTCCCCGTGCAACAGAGAGGGCTCCGGCCAGTACTCGCTGAAGAAATAGCCCAGGTTATCGAGCAAGGTTCGCCCGTCAATCTGCAGCTCCCCATGGAATCCGTTCCGGGCAGCAAGCTCGAGCTGATGCGAGAGTCTCTGCTCCCCGAAGAAGGCCACCCAGTCATCGCTCCAGGGATTGGGTTGCGGTGTCGAACCGATGGTATTGTCGCGACTCCAGCCAAAGCGATCCGCTGTTACCCTGTGCTGCTTCGCGAGTTGTTCGCCAAGCTTGCGTTCCGTGTCGGCATCTGCGATCTCAAAGTCGATCCATTCGAGCGCCAGCAGGCTTTCCCTGCCCGACGTCACACAGCCAAGCACCTTGGGAACGCGGATCGCCTCCGCTTTCGCCAGTTCGCGTAGTGCCTCCGCTTCCGCGAGGAACATTTCATGGGACTCGGCAGGGCCGGTCTTTAGAAAGACGGTTTGCTTGTCGGCGTTAATGCGCCAGGCAGCACTGATATCACCCCCACCGACGGGACGCGGCATGCCCTGCGCCGATACGTCGATGTCGTGGTCGCGCAAGACCGAGAACAGGTTTTGCCATTGGGGCATAAACCCATTATAGGTGAGAATCCTGAAACAGCTATGTGATCAGGTCGGAGACGCGTTCCGCCTGGCGACGCAGCGCCATCCCGATGTTCGCCTCGTCGTACAACGCATTGATCGCGCCAAGATCCGGCGCGACAGGGCTCAAGCCCGCCGCCGTTCGTTCAACCGGGGCATCGCAGGCAATACCGGTCAATTGCCGGGCAAGCATCGCATCGTCCTTATGGTTCTCAAGCCTGGCGCCAAGCGTCTTGGCGCCGCGCACATTCACTTGGTGCACTGATTCCAGGTTGGCGTAGATATCGTCCAGCGACCCGAAGTGCTCGAGCAACGCGATGGCTGTCTTGCGTCCGACACCAGGTACACCTTTGATATTGTCGACACTGTCCCCGGCCAGGGCGAGGAAGTCGGCGATCTGTTCCGGCCAGACACCAAAGTAGTCCGGTATTTGCTCGTAAGTCATTTTGCCCTTGCCGGCAAAGTCCCAGAACACATCCTGCTTTGAAATGAGCTGCGTCAGGTCCTTGTCCCTGCTCACCACCGTGCTCGGTGTACCGGCAGCCCTGCCCTCAGTAACCAGCGTACCGATCAGATCGTCCGCTTCGTACCGCGGATGGCCGCATTCGAGCAGCCCGAACGCCCGCGTGAATCTCCGGCACTGCGCGAATTGTCGTTTGAGTTCCTCGGGCGCTGGATCACGATTCGCCTTGTACTCAGGGTAGATCTCCGTGCGATAAGAGCTGCTCAGACTTTCGTCAAAGAGTACGGCGATGTGTTCGGGTCTGACCTGTTCCATGAAGTCGCCAAGAAAGCGACAAAAGCCGTAGAGCGCGTTGATCGGGTTGCCTTGCTCATCAACCATGTCATCGGGCATCGAATAGTAGGCCCGGAAAACATAAACGCTGGCATCGATCAGGTATTGCATTGGCTATCGACCATAACAGAAAAGCGTATGGTCATTATTCGTCTTCATCGGCGACCTGCGGCGCATGGGTCTCTTCCGGCGGAATTCGTGCATTCATAATCATGGTTATCGGATGTTTCTGTAATGGATGAGGAGAAACGCAACGCTACCCCAAAAGCCAGCGATCGTGACGAGGATATCGGGCGCCATCAGCAACTGCGGCCCCGTGCAGGATTAGTACCCCAGGTGATCAGGAAAAGACAGCTTGTCTTTCGCTGTCCGACAGATGGTTCGAAAGGCGGGAATGCAGCGGACTCGATCGTGGAATATGCGCAAGCAGGTATTGCATCTGATCGACCAGGACACGACGCCCCTTCAGGTAGATGTACTCGGCATAATTCGGTGTGAACGGCACGGCGATCAGTTTCATCGACGCCTGCTCAGGGGTACAACCACCCTTGTGATTGTTGCATCGCCGGCACGAGGTCGCGACATTGTTCCACACGTCGAGGCCACCTTGTGATAGCGGCGTGATGTGATCGCGCGTCAGGTCACGCGTCTGGAACTGCACCGCACAATACAGACAAAGATTGGCGTCGCGTTTGAACAGTGTGCGATTGTTGAGTGGCGGCACGTATTGATCACGAACAAAAGCGAGGCCCTGACCTGTGCCCTCGGTTGCAATAATTGAATTGACTTCGATCTGGCTGCGCGATCCGTTCAGCGCATTGTGTCCGCCAAAAACCGTGTAGAGAACGGTGCCGCAGTCGTAGGCAACCTGCTCATTGTGATAGAGCCGGACGGCCTCCCGGTAATCGATCCACTCCAACGGCATCCCGGCCACGTCGGTGCGCAGGACCTGTTGCGAGATATTTGATGCAGCACCGTACAGCATTCGAGTCCCCGTTTACCTGTCGGCATAGTGTGCCGGACCCTGAAATGAAATCAAGCCGACACTGAATCTTGCCTCACTTTTGTGGATGGAATATGACAGCCAGTGCCTCATACGAAAAAGGCCCCTTCAGGGGCCTTTTGTCAGTTCGGACGATTCATGGGTCGCGGCCTTACCCGCTGCTGTCTATCCCTGAGGCGATCACGAATTTTCTGGCGTTGATCCGGCGTCATGTTCCGGAAGCGCTCTCGCAACATCTGCCGGCGATCCGGCGGCAGAGTCCGGAAGCGTTCGTAGTTGCCACGAATGCGCGCCTTCTCACGCGCGCTCAGTGACTGAAACTGCCGGTAGCGATCCCGAATTTGTGCGCGTTGAGTATCACTTAAGTCTCGCCAGGTCTCGAAACGGCCACGCGCCGCCGTCCGCTGCTCGGCATTCATTTCAGCAAATCGGCGCGCGCCTGCCGCGAGTCGTTGCTGTCGTTCTGCCGTCAACGATTCCCACTGATCCGCAAATGGTGCCAGTACCTCGCGCTCGGACTCCGTCAGGTTGTCCCAGCTGCCATGCGGTTCCTGGCTCATCGCAACAGGACTGATACCTACGATCAGTGCTGCCACCAAAACTTTCAAAACTCTAATCTTCATTGTCCAGCTCCGACATCTTCTCCCCGTCTGGCGCGGAGTCGTGTTCTTGTTCTGTTTTTTCTGACTCTTTCGTTTCTGCTGCATCCGCTACCAAAATCACCCAGTCTTCGTCTGACTCATCCCAGCTGCCGAGATACTCGAGAAACTCAAGACCCGGCGCTTCAGCGTCATCGGCAATCACCAGCCCGCTGACACCCGTCAGGCCCAAGAGCAACAACGCCCCGGCAAACCGATTCAATGCTGGCGTGTCAGCCAACATTACTTTCCGCTTCCGGCAACTCGCCCATTTCCTCATCGAGGTCGATCCAGCTGTAAAACTCGAGATCTTCCAGCATTTCGAGGCTGTCTCCCGTGAGCAGTATCTCCATATCGGAAGCTACTGCCGGGGTCGCCATATCCTCGGTGACCGGGTTGCCCGCCCATAAGACGACCGCGAGCACCGCCGCTGCGGCAACACCCGCCGCCGGCGCCCACTGCAGCCGGATCGATCGTCCGGTACCCACTTCGGCCAGCGCCACGTGTCGTGCCCGGTTCAGGCGAGATTGGGTTTCGCCGTCCAGGCGTTCGACGCTCTCGTCAAACTGCTGTTTCGCCTTCTTCACAAAGACGTCCTCGGCGGATACGTCAGTCCGCTCGTTCATTGCCAGTGCTCTCCCAGTGTTGCGCGCAGGCTATGCACTGCGCGTGAATAGTGTGTTTTCACACTCCCTTCGCTGCAGCCCATTGCAGCAGCTGTTCCTGCGACGTCCAGTCCTTCAAACGTCCGCAGCATAAATGCTTCCCGTTGTCTGCCCGGCAGTTCTGCCAGCGCATTTTCGAGACCCTGCATCGCTTCGTGCGACTCCAGGCTCTCATCCGGCGTACGCCCCGCAGGGTCCGGCGCTGTGGCCACGGGATCGTAGTCGTTCTCCTCGCTGCTGCGACCGAACCACACCATCACCTTGTTGCGAACCATCTGTCGCCGCTGCCAGTCGCGAATACGGTTTTGCAGGATACGGTAGAAAAGCGGTGCCCATTCCTCAGCGGGCTTCGCCGCATAATTCCTGGCCAGCTTGATCATTGCGTCCTGCACGAGATCAAATGCTTCGTCGCGATCACGAGTATTGATTTCCGCAATCCGCAGTGCCCGCTTTTCCACTTCCGCAAAAAAGCGATTGAGTTTGGCCTCGCCTTGCAGCGTATCGACTCCGGTTTCGTCCTCTACCTGGCAAGATACCGCAAAACTGGCAACACAACAGTCCATTACCCCTCCATCCATGCATCCCATCGCCGGGTTCAAAATTCCTTTTGCACCGTGCATCATGACCCCTTTCGAAAGTCATGCGTACTTAACGTCCGGGAATGACCTGCGTTGACAGAGAGTGAGCTTTTCTTTTGCTTATGTAAAATCTTGTAGCTTGGTCCGATGGGCCGGTTAAAAAACCTCAAGTGACTGTTTTTATTATTAAAATTATCGAGACATGGGTCTCATGAGCACCGATGGCATTCTACGGGTCGCCATCAACGCCCCGTTGTCACGACTCTTCGACTACCGAATGCCGGAATCCGGGGAAGCCGTGCCGGGCAGTCGCGTCGAAGTACCTTTCGGCCGGCGAACGCAGACGGGGGTGGTTCTGGAGGTCGCAGAGGAAAGCGAGCTGCCGGTCGGCAAGCTGAAATCGGCCACGAAAGTTCTCGATAAGGAACCGTTATTTTCCGCCGCAGACCTGTGGCTGATCCGCTTTGTCAGCGACTACTACCATCACCCGATCGGCGAAGTCGCGGCGGCGGCGATGCCGGCCCTGTTACGCCAGGGCAAGGCGCTCGACCCGGTGGTGCAATATCTTTCCGCGACCGCGGCGGGGCAGGACACCGAACTCGATACGTTGCGCAAGAAAGCCCCGAAACAGGCGGCGCTACTCGAAGTGGTTGTAGACGCGGATTCGATCAGCTTCCCGGAACTCGACCAGGCGTTACCAGATTGGCGACGTGCCAGGAAAGGCCTTGTCGACAAAGGCCTTGTCGAAACCTATGAAACTATCGACAACGATGGCGGTAATGCGCTGGCCAATGTCGAACAGGAGTCCGGACCGGATCTCAACCCGGATCAGCGCACCGCATTGCAGTGCATCCGTGAGCAGGAGGGCTTCGCGGTCAATGTCGTCGATGGCGTGACCGGCAGCGGGAAGACGGAAATCTACCTGCACCTGATCGCCTCCGAACTCGACGAAGGACGTCAGGTGCTCGTTCTGGTTCCCGAGATCGGCCTCACACCGCAACTCGTTCGGCGCTTTCAACGACGTCTTGGCATCGAGCCTGTCCTTTTACACTCGGGGCTCAACGATACGGAGCGACTGCAGACCTGGCGGGCGGCAAGAAACGGAAGCGCACAACTCATCGTGGGCACGCGATCAGCGATATTTGCTCCGCTGAAGAACCCGGGCCTGATCATCGTCGACGAAGAACACGACAGTTCGCTCAAACAACAGGAAGGATTGCGTTATTCGGCACGAGACCTCGCCGTCGCTCGCGCCAAGAAACTGGATATTCCCGTCATACTCGGTTCCGCGACGCCATCGCTCGAAACATTGCAGCGCTGTCGTGACAACGCCTATCAATCGGTCGAGCTGCCGACGCGTGCCGGCAATGCGGCACCGCCCCTGTTACGACTGGTGGACCTGACAAGGCACGATGCCTTCGACGGGCTCAGCGTGCCGGTTGCCACCGCCATCGAAAAGAACATCGCTTCCGGTGGGCAGGTGCTCGTGTTTTTGAATCGTCGCGGCTTCGCACCCACGCTGATCTGCACCGGTTGCGGCAAAGTCTCCGAGTGCACCCGCTGCGACTCGCGCATGACCGTGCACGCAGCGAGCCATTGCCTGCGGTGTCATCACTGCGGTGCCGAGCGGCCGATGGCGTCGCAATGCGCCGACTGTGGATCGAATTGCCGACCGCTGGGACAGGGAACGGAGCGCCTGGAGGATGCATTGCAAGGGCGCTTTCCCGGTGAAGTCGTCACGCGCGTCGACTCGGACACCACACGCCTCAAAGGCGAGATTAGCAAGGCATTGGCGATGGCGACATCGGGCGAGACGCGCATACTCGTCGGCACGCAAATGCTCTCGAAGGGACATCATTTTCCCAACCTGACGCTGGTGGTTGTAATCAATGCGGACCAGGGACTGTTCAGCACCGACTTCCGGGGCGCCGAGAAGCTGGCGCAAAGTCTGGTCCAGGTCGCGGGACGCGCGGGCCGGGAGAAACGTCAGGGTGAGGTCATCATCCAGACCGCGTTTCCCAGGCATCCGTTCTGGACAGAGCTCTTTTCCGGCGGCTATCACGGCGTTGCCGACAGCGTCCTCATCGAGCGCGAGAAGACGCTCTGGCCACCGTTCTCCCGCATTGCACTGATCCGCTCGTCGGCCACGAAGCGCAACGATACCTACGCATTTCTGAAGCTTGCCCGGCGCTGGGCCGAAAACTCGGGCATAGAGGGTGTCCGGGTGCTCGGCCCGGTCAGCGCGCCGATGGAACGAAAAGCCGGGCGATACCGGGCGCAGCTCCTTTTCCAGAGTCGTGACAGGGCAGCATTGCACCGGCTGCTCGCGTATCTTCGAATGTCGCTTGAAAGCAGCACCGAGGCTCGACGGGTAAGATGGTCCGTCGATGTCGATCCGATTGAGCTTTTCTGATTCGGCGTTAGAATTGCGCCCACCCTGATACAGGCCGTACCGGGAACACATAAGTGAAAAGCAATGTTGCAAAACTGGTTGAGGAAGCAATCAACGGATTGCCGGATCTCGCCAATGCACCTGAAATGGTGTCCATCAGTACGACCGTCGAGCGCACCCGTGATGCCAGGCATGGCGACTTCACAACCAACATCGCGATGCGTCTCGCGAAATCAATTGGCAAGAATCCGCGCGAGATCGCGCAGACGATTATCGACGCCCTGCCCGACAGTAACATCGTGTCGGCAGTCGAGATTGCCGGACCCGGCTTTATCAACTTTCGCCTGAGCGACCAGGCTTTTCACCAGGAACTCGCAACCATCCTCGGCATGGGGGAGCACTACGGACGACAGGAGACACGCAGCGAGCCGAAGATCCTCCTGGAATTCGTTTCCGCGAACCCGACCGGTCCGCTGCACGTCGGGCACGGCCGTCACGGTGCCTATGGCGCCACCCTCGGGAACCTGCTCGAAGCAGCAGGATACAGCGTCGATCGCGAGTACTACGTAAACGATGCCGGCCGGCAGATGGATATTCTGGGCATCAGCGTCGTACTGCGCGCCCTCGAAGCGGCCGGCGCCAGTGTCGATTTTCCGGAAGCGGGTTATCGCGGTGACTATATTCGCGACATCGCTGCAAATATCGACGCATCCGGACTGGACGCCGATGCTTTGTTCGACGGCGCGCCCACCGACGACAAAGAGGCACAGATCGGTGCGTTGATTGAGAATGCGGAAAAATTACTTGGCCATGAGCGTTTTCACACGATTCGCCGTCAGTCACTCGAGTCCATTCTCGATGACATCAAGGATGATCTTGCTGAATTTGGTGTCACCTTTGACCGCTGGTTCTCCGAGGAGAGCCTGACCAAGGACAACCTGATTGACGATGCACTGGCCGTGCTGAAAGAGCGGCGCATGCTCTATGAGAAAGACGGCGCCACGTGGTTTCGTGCGACGGACTACGGAGATGAAAAGGACCGCGTTGTCATTCGTGACAATGGCAAGAAGACTTACTTCGCCTCCGACATTGCCTATCACTACGGAAAGCGGGAGCGGAACTACGATCACCTGATCGACGTTCTCGGTTCGGACCATCATGGTTATGTCGCTCGAGTGCAGGCCGGTCTTGAAGCAATGGGGTATGCCGGCGACAGCCTCGAAGTCGAGCTCGTTCAGTTCGTCACGTTATATCGCGGCGGAGAAAAAATGCAGATGTCGACTCGTTCCGGCGAGTTCGTCACGTTGCGACAACTGCGCGAGGAGGTCGGCAAAGACGCGGCCCGATTCTTCTATGTCATGCGATCGAATGATCAGCACCTGGACTTCGATCTCGAACTTGCGAAAAGCCGATCGAACGACAACCCGGTTTATTACATTCAGTACGCACATGCGCGTGTCGCGAGCGTCTTTCGTCAATTGACCGAGAAGTCGCTGGAGCACGACCGCGCCGCCGGTATCGCAGCGTTCGATCAGCTGACCGAGACCCACGAAAAGGCATTGATGACCTCGCTCAGCCGCTATCCCGAGATCATCGAGCTCGCAGCAAACAACCGCGCGCCGCAACACCTTGTCCACTATTTGCGCGACCTGGCGAACGAGTTGCACAGCTACTACAACGCGCACCAGTTCATCGTTGATGATGATGCGACAAGGAATGCGCGCCTGGCATTAATCGATGCAACCCGTACAGTGATCGCGAGCGGCCTTGCTATCATCGGGGTTTCCGCTCCCGACTCCATGTAGCCGCGATGGCACAGAAAAAGCGCAAACAGAAACGCCAGCGCAAACCGCAGCAGGAGTCTTATCCGGGCTGGATGTGGATGCTATTCGGTTTGGGTATCGGTCTATCGGTCGCTTTCGCGATCTATATGAAGGAACAGCAAACGATCGGGCCGGAGCAACCCGTTGCGAGGCAGCCAGCCAGCATGGCTGTGCCGATGCAGGTGGAGTCGCCACCCGCAGCCGAAGCACCACCACCGGCGGAATCCGGACCGGCGTCGCAGACCGAAGAAGAGGAACCGCGCTTCACCTTCTATAACATGCTGCCGAGTTTCGAGGTCATCATCCCGGAGGAGGAACCGGACGTCAGCCGGGATGTGGAGATCGAGGTGATCGAACAGCCGGGCACCTATGTTTTGCAGGCCGGTTCGTTCAGGGACATCGCGGATGCGGATCGCCGTCGCGCAGAACTCGCTTTCCTCGGCGTCGAATCCCGCCTGCAAAAAGTCTCGATCGACGACCGAACGTTTCATCGCGTGCGTATCGGGCCGATGAACGATCTCGACACTTTGAATCGCGTCCGCAGCCGGTTACGCGGCGCAGACATAGACGTTCTGCGAATCAGGCTTGGTGACTAGGCGGGGCAGACATCCTGCTTTCCTGATCGCGGCAGGATTCATTCCACCGAACGATTGCGGCCTCCGGGGCCGTCAATGACCCGGGAACGAAGGCTTTGGACCTGATCCGGGGCCTGGGCGCCGGGGATTTCGGTGCGCCGCAAATTTACTTTGGAGAAGATGGCAAAATACAGCCCACACCAAGAAGCCATATGCCGCCGCTGACCGACACATGCAGACAGGGGAACAACAGTGAAAAGATTCACCCGGGGCTTTCTGATCGAGCACTGGGCCGGGCAGACACCCGGCGAGCTCGTGCATCGCATGGTGCATGAGCCAAACATCGACTAGTCGCACGCGATGCCGTCAAAGTGGACAGCGATCCTCGCCGCATTTGTCGCAACCTGCGTCGTTAATCTGCTGGGCGTCTACTTCATCTTTCAACCCGTCGCACAAGCCGACGACGCACCGATGCTATCCCTTCCACCGATCATCGGCTTCCTTACCTATATAGTGTTATGCGTAGCGCTGCTGCACTGGGCTGCCCAACAATTGCGTAGTGCCTACAAAGCTGCATTTATCATTGGCACGTCACAATTCATACTGGTCAACGTCGACTACGTGCTCATCGGCCAGCGCGGCATCATGACGGCAGCTGCAAGCACCCTCGTGCTGGCCGCCACCTGGTTCCTGGCAGCCCGCGCCTATTCCTGCTTCATCCACTGGAACAACGACTAAATGCGCAAGTAATTACATGTCTTTGCCCCTGATCGGTCCTGAACAGGACTTCGCCCTCTGGGCCGTGCTCATCGGCCTCGCCGCCTTTGGTTTCTGGTGCGAGCGGTTTCCCTGGGGAAGAAAGTACTCAGGCGTGATGCTGTTGATCACGGCGGCGATCGTACTGGCCAACCTCCGCATCATCCCTACGTCGGCCCCCGCCTATGACGTGGTATGGGACTACCTTGTACCGATTGCGATTCCCTTGCTGCTGTTTCATGCCGACCTCAAGCGTGTGATCCGGGAATCGGGTCCCACGCTGATCGCGTTTATCACAGGCAGCGCGGCCGTGGTTGCCGGCACGATCATCGGTGTCGCCTTGCTTGATCTTGGTCCGAACGAAGCCGAACTGGCCGGGATTTTTACCGGCACGTATATCGGGGGTGGTCTGAACTTCGCGGCCGTCGCCGAGGCAACCGGTATGCAGGAGTCCACCGAACTGACAGCAGCGATCGCCGCCGACCAGGTGATCACCAACCTGCATTTCCTGTTGATTATCTTGTTGCCGGGCATCGCCTGGATGGCCAAACGGTATCCGACGCACCACATGGACAATGCGGACGCGTTTGCGCTCGACGCTGACGGCGTACCGCACGTGGTATCAGAACTGAGTATTCCCGGGCTGCTGGCCAGCATCGCCCTGGCTTTTCTCGTTGCGACGGTCGGCAATGGCCTCGCAAACTACGCAGGCTACCCACAATACGGCATCCTGGTCATTACGGCGATCGCGCTTGCCATCGCGACGTTCGCGCCGAAGCAAGTCGAAAAGTTATCCGGTTATCGCGAAGCCGGCAACGTGATGATGTTCATCTTCCTGGGCAGTATTGCCGCGGGTGCGGACATCTGGGAGCTGATCGAAATTGCCCCGGTCATGTTCGTCTATGCCTCAATCATCATCATCGTGCACATGGTCATCCTGTTCGGGATCGGTCTCGTGTTGAAGCTCGACCTTGCCGAACTCGCGATGGCATCCGCCGTCTGTATCGGCGGTCCGTCGAGTGCGCCTGCGCTGGCATCCGCAAAAGGCTGGCGCGATCTGCTGATTCCAGGAATTCTCTGCGGATCGCTGGGCTACGGCATCGGCAGTTTCATAGGCGTACAGGTCGCTACCTGGCTTACCTGACCGTCCATTCCGAATAGAACTCCCGCATGGCGTCCATCAGTTCGCCGCCCTCATTACGCACAAAAGTGACTTCTTCGATGGGAAGCCGGCAGGCGAGGTGACGCAGATAACTGTCGCCAAGCGGCGCCAGGACGATGCGGATCGGTACACCGATCGCACTCAGAGTGCGCAGCAGGCCCTTCTTCATTCATGTTCCCTTTGCCAACCAGGAATTGATGAACAGAAGTCTCTGCACAGGTATTTCCGAGGACTATTCTGTTCCGCCTGCAAAAACGATACCTGCCGGAATCCTGTACTATCCTGCAATATCTCCAATAAAAACAAGATTCTTACAGGGATGCTCCAATGCAAGAAATCGTAAACGTCGTTGGCGGCTGGGTCTGGAGTTACTGGCTCATCGGCCTTTGTCTGGGTGCAGGCCTTCTGTTTTCCTTTCTCACCCGCTTCCTGCAGGTTCGCCACTTTCGGCACATGATCCAGTTGCTGCGATCCAGCAAGGAGTCCGACCGGGGCATTTCCTCTTTCCAGGCGCTGGCCGTGTCACTGTCGGGCCGCGTCGGCACCGGCAACATCGCGGGCGTCGCCGCAGCGATCGGTTTCGGCGGACCCGGTGCGGTCTTCTGGATGTGGGTGGTCGCCTTTTTTGGTGCAGCCACCGCCTATGTCGAGGCCGCGCTTGGCCAGATCTACAAGGAAGTGGATGAGGGCCAGCTTCGTGGCGGCCCGGCTTTCTATATCGAGAAAGCCATGGGTCAGCGCTGGTATGGCTGGGTATTCGCTATCACGACGATTTTTGCGACCGGCCTTTTGTTGCCGACGGTACAGGCGAATGCGATTAGCACCTCGGCAGAAATTGCGTTCGGCGCGAATGGTTCCATCGACACGTTCCTTGGCACCATCAGTCACACCAAGCTCATCGCAGCGATCGTCGTCGTTTCAATTTTCGGATTCATCATCTTTGGTGGTGTGAAACGTATCGCCCACGTTACCCAGGTCATCGTACCTTTCATGGCGCTGGCCTACATTTTGCTCGCAATCGGCATCATCCTCATGAACCTGGGTGCACTGCCCGGCATCATCGGCATGATTATCGGCGACGCATTCACGCCGATGGCCGGAGTCGGCGCTGCAATCGGCTGGGGCGTCAAACGCGGCGTCTACTCGAATGAAGCCGGGCAGGGTACGGGTTCGCACGCTGCCGCTGCCGCCGAAGTCCAGCACCCGGCACAGCAGGGCCTGGTGCAGGCGTTCTCGGTGTACGTCGATACGCTTTTCGTTTGTACGGCAACCGCGTTCATGATCCTGATCACTGGCGCTTATAACGTACGCCCGGAAGGTGCGACGGAGTTCATCGTACAGAACATGCCCGCAGCGACCGACCCAAACAGTTCGGCGTTTACACAGCACGCACTGGAAAGCATGTTCCCCGGCTTCGGCAACGTGTTCGTCGCCTGCGCATTGTTCTTCTTCGCCTTTACCACGGTACTGGCCTATTACTACATCGCGGAAACCAATGTTGCCTACCTGCAGAGGTTCTTCACATTCCCCGCGGAAATGGTTGTTCTGAAGCTGCTAATGATCGGCGCCGTGTTCTATGGTGCGGTAAGGACGGCAAGCCTTGCCTGGGGGCTTGGCGATATCGGCGTTGGACTCATGGCCTGGCTCAACATCGTTGCGATCCTGATCCTGTTCTTTATGGGCAAACCGGCGCTCAAGGCGTTGGCTGACTATGAACGACAGAAGAAGGCAGGCGTCGAAAACTACACGTTCGATCCTGACGCCCTTGGCATCAAGAACGC
>CAZVWF010000069.1:0-13359 GCA_964630795.1 uncultured Woeseia sp.
GAATGGGGTGTAGCCAAGTGGTAAGGCAACGGGTTTTGATCCCGTCATGCGCAGGTTCGAATCCTGCCACCCCAGCCACTTCCGCCTTCCAGGGCGAGCCGCACCACCAGAATAACGACAACAAATAAAGGGAGACGACGCCGTGGATCCGGCAACAATGGCTATATTTTCGGGTAACGCGCATCCGCAGCTTGCGCAGGCTATTGCCCGTGTTTTGCATGTCCCGCTGGCGAAGGCCCAGGTTGGCCGCTTTAGCGATGGCGAGATCAACGTCGAAATCCTCGAAAACATTCGCGGACGAGAAGCGTTCATAGTTCAGCCCACCTCTCCGCCCGCATCCGAGAACCTGATGGAACTCCTGGTCATGGTCGATGCCGCCCGGCGCGCATCGGCGTCCAGGATCACGGCGGTTATTCCGTACTTCGGTTTTGCCCGCCAGGATCGTCGTCCGCGGTCCTCCCGTGTTCCGATTACCGCCAAGCTGGTTGCCAAGCTGATCGGTATCGCTGGCGTAGACCGGGTTCTGACAGTGGACCTGCACGCCGACCAGATCCAGGGCTTTTTCGATATTGCAGTCGATAACGTTTACGCCTCTCCCATTCTCCTCGGCGATGTCTGGAAACAGAAATATGACGATATGGTGGTCGTATCGCCGGATGTCGGCGGCGTAGTTCGCGCCAGGGCGCTGGCCAAACGCCTGGACGACGCGGATCTCGTCATCATCGACAAACGTCGCGCACGCGCGAATCAGTCGGAAGTGATGAACATCATCGGTGAGGTCGAAAATAAGAACTGCGTCATGATCGACGACATGGTCGATACTGCAGGCACACTCTGCCACGCAGCCAGTGCATTAAAGGCGCATGGCGCGGCCAGTGTCGCTGCCTATATCACGCACCCGGTATTGTCCGGTCCGGCGGTCTCACGAATCACCGATTCCGATCTCGACGAAATGGTCGTTACGGACACGATTCCTCTTGGAGAAGCCGCGGAAGCATGCGATAAGATCCGCCAGCTATCGACAGCGGAACTGCTTGCAGAGACCATGCGCAGGATTGCCGACGAAGAGTCTGTCAGTTCGCTTTACGTGGATTGAGCTTACTCGCTGGCGAATAGCGCCGGCGCAGTATTCCGAGAGCAACATGTCCGAAAATCCAACCGCGCTACCGAGACAATGCCCTGCCAGTTCGCTGTCCGATACCTTTCGTTTGACCAATGAAGAGCTCGAGGATGTTTTCCGCCGGACACGATCGGAATCCCCGGTTTTTTACCTTGACGATATCGACTTCTGGGCGGTAACGAAGTACGACGACATCAAAACCGTCCTCGGAGACAAGGACCGATTTTCGTCAGAGATTACGCTGCAACCGCTCCGGCCCGTCGCGCCGGAGGTTGTCGATGTCTTCAAGGCACGAAACTTTTCGCCGCGGCCGACCTTGTCGAATAACGAAGGCGAGAACCACGCGCGCATTCGACGGGTTTCACAGGCGGCATTCTCGCCCAGGCGTAACCAGAAGCTGGAACCGTATATCCGCCAGCTGGTCAACGAGGCCGTTGACAGTTTCAAAGCAGACAAGCGAGCTGACCTGGTCGCTCAACTGGTGTACGAGTTGCCTGCACTGGTGCTATTCAAGCTGCTGGGTATCCCCGAGGAAGACGTACAGAAGATCAAGATGTGGGCCGACAGCCGGTTGGTCCTGTCGTTCGGCAAACCCGGTGTCGAAGACCAGATTATCGCCGCCAATCACATGGCTGACTACTGGGATTACTGCCTGGACCTCGTTCAGCAGCGCATAGCGTCGCCGCAGGACGATCTACCCAGCGACATGCTGGAGATGCGGGCTGGCGACGACAGCGTGCTCGAGATCGAAGATATCAACAACGTTGTATTTGGTCTGTTGCTCGCGGGTCATGAGACGACGACGAATATGTCGGCGAATGCCATTCTCACACTCCTGCAGCATCGTGACAGCTGGGAGGCGATCGTCTCGGATCCGGCATTGATTCCAAATACCGTGGAGGAGTGCCTGCGATTTCGTCCGTCTGTCGTGGCGTGGCGAAGACTGGTTAAGGAAGACGTCGAATTGTCAGGTACCCGAATCGCGGCCGGGCAACGCATCCTGTGTTTCCTGCCGTCGGGTAACAGGGACGAAGACCGCGTCGCGCATGGTGAAGTATTTGATATCGGGCGTGACGATGCGCGCGGCCATATTTCGTTTGGCTTTGGGCGCCACTTTTGCCTGGGCGCACCGCTGGCCCGGTTCGAACTCGTCGTGATACTTGAAGAGCTGGCCAGAAGGCTGCCAGGCCTGCGACTGGCATCAGGCCAGGATCTGATGCCAGTCGAGACCGTTCAGTTTCGCGGACCCAAGGAACTTTTGGTCGAGTGGGATTGAGTTTGTCCCGACTGTAACCGTACTAGCGGCAGACTGCGGGTAAGTGCGTATCCGAGATAGCACCGGCGCTCGCACAACTCCAGCTGATACTGCCGTCATTGCGAACCGCAATCAGGTTCAGTACGCGACCATTGATTTGTGCGTTGGCGTCATTGCCGAACAGAATCGAGATCGTGTTTCCATTGACCGAGATTGAATCGACGAACTTGCCGGTGTAGCTGGCCGGCGCACTCAAGGCTGCATCCGCGTTGTCGACCGGAAAGGCGCCTCGGTCGATCGAATAAGTGGCAACGGCGTTTTTCAGCGGACCGGACAGGTTCAGGCCCTCGGCCACCTGGGAACGAATCGTATAGCTCTGATAAGCGGGCACAGCCGCGGAGGCGAGAAGGCCTATGATTGCGACAACGATCATCAGCTCGATTAACGTAAAACCCTTTTCAACAGTCTTCATTTCTATTCCTTTTGTTCGATGGGTCACTTTTCAGTTCGGTTCGACAGAATCTTGTCTGTCCTGGCCGCCCATAGTCTTGGTCAATTCTGATTGTGCGTAGTTTGGACCCACGTTACAGCGCAGTCATTCGAATCAGTCACAGTTTTCCGGAGACAGGCACCAAACTGTGACGCAGGTCCGGTTAACTGTTAAATGACGGGGGTTAGCCCGCGATGACTACACGCCAGCCTGCTCGGCAGGCCCGCTCTGAACGTGATGTGCCAGGTTGCATAACAATTGAATCTCCCTCGAATTAACAACAAGCCAGTCACAGTTTTCCGGAAGCCGGCAGCAAACTGTGACGCAGGTCCGGTTAACTGTTAAATGGCGGGAATTTGCCTCGGCGTACCCGGGAAGGCTCTGCGCCACCCTGCCCGGCAGGGCGGCCCTGAGCGTGACACGCTATACTGCAAATCCATTAATTCTCCCGCGCATTACCAATCCAAACGGGGCACGGCATGCCTGACGAGAAAGTTTCACGCAGGGATTTCATCAGCAAGTCGACAATGGCTGCATCGACCGTTGTGGCGGGTTCGGCGACTGGTCCGGTAGTCGTACAAGCGGCGGAAGTGCACGAGCACGAACAATCGGACTATGCGTTACGAGCCAAAGCGCTCGTGTCGGTCCTGACCAGGAAAAACCTGATCAATCCGGCCACCATGGATGCGGTCGTTGACTACTACGAGAACAAAGTCGGCCCGCACGTCGGCGCGATGGTCGTCGCCAGGAGCTGGACCGATCCCGACTACCGGCAAAGGCTGCTCGAGGATGCCCGGGCCGTGATGCGGGAAGAAGGAAACGTTGGGGTTCAGGGCACGGATCTCGTTGTTGTCGAAAACTCGGAGAAAGTCCATAACCTCGTCGTCTGCACCTTGTGCTCCTGTTATCCCTGGCCCTTACTTGGCTTGCCGCCGACCTGGTACAAGGACACGGCGTATCGGGCCCAGTCGGTGATTGATCCCCGCGGTGTGCTGAAGGAATTCGGCACCGAGCTCGACGACGATGTTGAAGTGCGTGTCTGGGACAGTACCGCCGAAATGCGTTACCTGGTCATTCCCGAAAGACCATCGGGCACAGACAGCCTGTCGGTGGACGAGTTGGCGGCGCTCGTCACAAGGGACTCGATGATAGGTGCGGAGAAACTGGCATGAACACGATCCATGACCTGGGCGGCATGGATGGCTTTACTTTGCCTGAGCGCGACCAGGATTTTCCGCTCCATGAAGAATGGGAAAGACAGATCTGGGGGCTCGCGCTGGCTGTCTGGAGTAAACCGATCCCGGGCTACCCGGGCGGATTGCGCGCAGACATAGAACGTATCCCGCCAGAAATCTATCTCAATATGTCGTACTACGAGAAATGGGTATGGGCGGAGGAGGTCGCCGTAATACGAGGCGGTCTGGCTACGCGAGCGGAGCTGGACGATCCTGATGGCTTGCTGTCCCGGCCCGACATCGGTGGTTTTACGCCGGCGACACCCGCGGACGTCGTTGCGTTCATGGAAGCTGACGATTCCTACGAACGCCCTGCAACAACCGGACCACGTTTTCAGCCAGGCGACGAAGTCGTCGTGATGAACAACCACCCGGCGGGCCACACCCGCTGCCCGCGATATACACGCGGTCACCGGGGCGTCATCCAGGCGCACCATGGCGTGCATGGATTCCAGGACGACGAGCCCAGGGACGTCGGCGAGCAACACCTGTATACCGTGACATTTACTGCCCGTGAATTGTGGGGCGATCGTGGTAATCCCAACGATCGTGTCAATGCAGAACTCTGGGAATATCATCTCGAGCCGGTAACGGAATGACCGGCGCATCCCGAGCCGCGGCACTGGCCGACCTGCCGTTACTTCCCCGTGACGAAGACGGTCCCGTATTCGAGGAACCCTGGCAGGCACAAGCCTTCGCGGTCGTGGTCGAGTTGATCGAATCGGGCGACCTGTCGCGGGAAGAATGGGCCAATGCACTCGGGGCTGCCCTCAAAGAAGCTGAGGACAACGACGAGTTCGACACCGGTGCGCGTTATTACGACCACTGGCTCACCGCCCTGGAAAGGCTCACTGTCGACAAAAAGATGGCCGGCTGGCAGGAACTTGCGGACGAGAAACGGGAGATTGCCGACAGCGATCATCACCGTCGCGAGCACCAGCTGCATAGCGACAGCTAGCTGCCCCCCAGGCGCATTGCGAGCCCCGGTCCATTAGGCTACTATTCGCGCCCCAATCCTGGTTGGTCGCGATCGGGGTTTTTTAGTGGGCCGCCGAAAGGCGCGAAAAATCAATCAGTTATCGTATAACTTCGGAGAACTCAGATGAGTGAAGAATTCGATCTGATTGCGGAAATTCGTGAGGATCAGGGGAAGGGTGCGAGCCGCCGCCTGCGTCGTAACGGGAAGGTTCCCGCAATCATCTATGGTGCCGGTCGTCCGCCGAGACAGTTGGCGTTTGATCACAACCGGGTCATCCAGCAGCTCGAGAACGAATCGTTCTATTCGAGCATCCTGAACATCAAGGTCGGCGAAAAGAGCCAGGCCGCGATCGTCAAAGACATCCAGCGGCATCCGGCCAGGCGCGTCATCATGCACATGGATTTTCAGCGCATCGTCGAAGACGAGAAGATCAAGATGAATGTGCCGATCCATTACCTGAATGGCGAGTCCGCAATTGGCGTCAAGCAGGACGGTGGTTCTGTTATGCAGCTCGTCAATGACGTGGAAGTCAACTGTCTGCCGAAGGATCTGCCGGAATACTTTGAAGTCGACATCGAGCAGCTCGGTCTTAACGAAATACTGCATCTGTCGGATATCAAGCTGCCTGAGGGTGTCGAGATTCCGGAATTGGCGCACGGACCCGAGCAGGATCGCGCGATCGTATCGATCCAGCACATCAAGGTGGCGCCGGTCGAGGAAGAGGTCGAGGAAGAGGTCGAGGAAGTCGATGGCGAAGCAGCCGAAGGCGAGGAAGGCGAGGCGCCGCCAGCCGAGGGCGACGCCGCAGCAGACGATGCTGGTGGCGACAAGGACGAAGGCTAAAACAACGATTTGTGCGAGGCAGTTTGCTGCCTCGCATTAACGTTGGCCTTTGCGGCATCATGCGCGCATGAGTAGCCACCTCAGTATCATCGTCGGACTCGGCAATCCCGAATCCCGCTACGAACGAACCCTGCACAATGCCGGGTTCTGGTTCGTGGACGAGATCGCCCGCCGGTTCAACGGCCAGTTCAGGTACGAAAAACGCTTTGATGCGGATGTTTGTAAAGTCGGCATCAGCGGTGAGGACGTCTGGCTGGCGAAACCGCAGAGCTACATGAACCTGAGCGGCAAGCCGATGCGTGCACTGCTCGACTACTATCGACTGGATGTCGATACAGCATTGGTCGCCCATGACGAAATCGATTTGCCACCCGGTACGGTTCGCCTGAAGCATGGCGGTGGCCATGGCGGCCACAATGGTTTACGCGATGTCATCAAGCACTGCGGACGTGAGTTTATGCGCCTTAGAATCGGTGTCGGTCATCCGGGGCACAAAGACCAGGTGACGGCGTACGTGCTGAAGAAAGCATCCAGCGACGTGGAAGCTGCGATGATCCGAAATGTGGACGAGGCGGCCGATGTCTTGCCCCTGTTGGCTGAAGACGGGCTTGAAGCGGCTATGAAGAAACTGCATACCCAAGACTGAACTGAAATGGCGATTAAGTGTGGCATTGTTGGTCTTCCGAATGTCGGTAAGTCAACGCTTTTCAACGCACTGACTGCGGCGGAAATACCGGCGGAGAATTATCCCTTTTGTACGATTGAGCCGAATGTCGGCATCGTGCCGGTGCCGGATCCGCGCCTCGACGTTCTGTCAGGCATCGTGAGTCCGCAAAAAACGATTCCGACGACGATGGAGTTCGTCGACATCGCCGGTTTGGTCGCCGGCGCATCCAAAGGCGAGGGACTTGGTAACCAGTTTCTCGGCAATATTCGCGAGACCGACGCGATCGCTCATGTCGTCCGATGTTTCGAGAACGACGACGTCACGCACGTTTCAGGCACGATCGATCCGGTCGGTGACATCGAAACGATCAATACCGAGCTGGGCCTGGCCGACCTGGAGTCCGTCGAGAAGCAACTCATCAAGGCGGAAAAGAATGCGAAGACTGCGGAAAAAGACGCGCTCGCATATCGTGACCTGCTTTTGCGTGTTCGCGACCACCTGGATCAGGGCGAGCCAATGCGTGCAATGGATCTCGACTGGACCGAGTGGGAGAAGATCAGGAACCTGCATCTGATTACCGCGAAGCCGGTGATGTACATAGCCAATGTTGACGAAGACGGGTTCGACAACAATCCGCATCTTGATGCGGTGCGCGAGCTCGCTGCAAAAGAAGGTGCGGAGGTCGTTCCCATATGTGCCGCGATAGAGGCAGAGATAGCCGTGCTGGACGAAGAAGACAAGGCGGTGTTCCTGGCAGACCTCGGGCTCGAGGAGCCGGGGCTCAATCGCGTCATTCGTTGCGGATACCAGTTGCTTGGATTGCAAACCTACTTCACGGCCGGTCCCAAGGAAGTTCGGGCCTGGACAACCAGGGTTGGGGCGACGGCACCGCGCGCTGCTGCCGAGATTCACACGGATTTCGAGCGCGGCTTCATTCGAGCCGAGGTGATCGGTTACCAGGACTACATCGACGGTAATGGCGAGCAGGGCGCGAAAGAATCAGGTCGGCTAAGGCTGGAAGGAAAAGAATATATTGTGCAAGAAGGCGATGTCATGCACTTCAGGTTCAATGTCTAGCGCCGACCGACGATGACTGGTTTCTCTGCCAAAGAACGACACCAATTAACAGACCAGCGCCGGCGAGGTGTCCAACCAGTCCAAGCGGCGGCCACAATAACAGGAACGCACTGACGACGAGCAACACATTCGTCCGCAGATCGAGTCGTTCTTCGAGGTGTTGCTGCAACAGGCCTGCCAGCGCGTAAAGACCCAGGCAGGCAAAGACGAAAACTGCCAGTCGTTCCGACCAGCTACCCGTAATCAGCGGCGTAAAGGCGAACAACGCCGGGACGAGATAAAGTCCTTTCGCGATCTTCCATGAAGTGAGGCCAGTCTTCATTGGGGGTGTGCCGGCAATCGCCGCTGCGGCAAATGCGACCAGGCAAACCGGCGGCGTGACATTACTGTCCTGGGACAGCCAGAAAATGATCAGGTGCGCGCTCAACAGCATGCCGGTCACGAGACCCGGGTCGATGAGTTCATTTCTTACCAGCTGGCGCATTTCTGCCGGCATTTCTGACAACGCGCGCAGCGGGTCACCGCCGAACAGGTCGACGACTGCGCGAACATTCGAAGGCAGGTTGGGATCCTGCAGCACTTCGAGCATTGCGGACTGACTGATCAGATCGTAAAGCGCCGGTGCCGCCAGGGTCGCCAGTACGATATAGGACGCCGTTACCGGTAAGCCCATTCCGAGGATCAGCGATGCCAGGGCGATGAGCGCGAGGGTCAGCAAAAGGCTGCCACCAGCCCAGTCGACGATCATCAGCGAGAATGCATTGCCAAGGCCGGTCGTGGTGACGACGTTGACGACCAGGCCTACGGCAACCAGGAGAATCGCTGTCGGCACCATAATCTTCAACGCATCGAGTGACGCGTCGATGCAGCGCGATAAATTCATCGGCGTATCCGTAAACCAGGAAACTCCGACGATGGCGAATATGGCAAATGTTGCCGAACGAACCGGTGTATATCCGGCGACCAGCGAAATCACGAGCACGGCGAGCGGGATGACGAAATGCCAGCCGCTTTTCAATGCTTCGAATGTGGAGGGTTGGTTGTCGTCAGCTGACAGGGTCAGGTTGAGTCGGCGCGCCTCGATGCGCACGAAAAATGCAACGGTCAGGAAGTAGAGAAGTGCTGGCAAGACGGAAACTGCGATGATTTGCAGGTAGGGAATTTGCGTGTAGCTCGACATCACAAAGGCGCCGGCTCCCATTACCGGCGGCATCAGCTGGCCGCCGGTCGATGCGGCCGCCTCGACGCCGGCGGCAAATCGTGGCTTGAAACCGTAACGCGTCATCATCGGAATCGTGATGACCCCTGTCGATACGGTCGTTGCGACAGCAGAACCGGACACCGAGCCCATCAGCCCGGAGCTAACCACAGCGACATGTCCGGCACCACCCTGGTAGCGGCCAGCAAGACTGTGTGCCAGGCGAACGATGAAATCGCCGGCACCGGACTTCAGCAGGAATGCGCCGAACAGAATGAACATGAACACGAAGGTCGATGAAATGTTGGCGACCATGCCGAACATACCTTCGGCGCTGTAGAAACTGCGATACAGGACGGTCTCGAGACTCAGGCCCGGAAAGGAGAAAACACCCGGAACATAGCGGCCGAGAAACAGGATATAGGCAAAGCTGAGCGCAATCAGTGCCGGCATAAACCAGCCGCTCGTTCGACGGGCAAATTCCATTGCCAACAGTACAGCCAGGCCCGAGAAAAGGTAGTCAGCAAGGACAAATTCCGTTTCCCGGGCATATAGTGCATCTTCGAAAAACACGAGGTAGACGGCGACACTGACGGCGAGCAGTGCAAGTAAAACGCCGAATGCGCGCTCGATCAGGTGGCCGGGGGCAGCATCTTCACGAAGATGGAAGCGCAGCGCGCAGAGTGCGCCGAAGCCGCTGAAATGAATGGCCGCGAACCACAATTCGGAAACTGCCGTAAACCAGTTGTTGTAGACATGAAACAGTACGAACAGAACACCGAGCCACTTGACGTACTTTGAACTCACTGTGACAGCAACTCGGCCGGAATCTCGATGCCCTGCTCACGGTAGTAACGTGCAGCCCCCGGGTGCAGGGGTGCGCCAAGGCCATTCAGTGCATTTTCGAGCGATACATCGCGCGTCGCCTTGTGAATTTCCTGCAGCGCGGCCAAATTTTCGAAGATCGCTTTGGTCACCAGGTAGACGTGCTCGTCAGGAATGTCGTCGCGCACGGCAAGAACATTCGACAAAGCAATCGTATGGACGTCTTCGGGCTGATTAGGATAGGTATTCGCCGGAATAATATAGCGTGACCACAACGGGTAACGGCTGTTGACCTGCGCCAGTTGCTCATCGGTGAAGCTGAGCATCGTGATGTCTTCGCCGCTCATGGCGAAGGCACGGGTGATCGCGGTTAGTGGCGGTCCGCCCGGCACATTCATCCCGACGATCGTTCCGTCCTGGATGGCATTGGCTGTCGCCCCGTAGCCCATATAGGCCAGGGTTGTTCGTTCGTCATAGGGGATGCCGAGCGAACGCAGGATATGGTCGCCCGTTTTCTCAGCGCCTGAATTGCGCGCGCCTATGACAAAACGCTCACCGTCCAGCGCATCGATATCCGCAATGGTGCCCGTCCTGACGAGGTCATTCATCAAGACGAAATGATCCGCGTTCCACCACAACGCACAGATGCTGCGTAACCAGGTTTGTGGCTTCGATATCGGTCCTTCGCCATTCAGCGCCCATGGCGCGAAGATGCCCTGCAAAATGGCGAACTGCGCCTGGTTATCGCGCAGCAGCTTGACGTTTTCCATCGAGCCTGCGGAACTGATTGCCGACAGGCTGACGCCATGGGTTTCGTAGAGTTGTGCTTTGCTGATCGTTGCCAGCGCGACACCGACCGGATAATAGGTTCCACCGGTCGTCGCTGTGGAAAGTATATAGGGACGGTTTGCCGACAGGTTTTCAGTGCATCCAGTAATGATCGCTGCGGCGAAGATTACGGCCAGCAATCTTCGGTGTGTCTTCATCAGTGCCATGCGAACCTGCTCGATTCAATGCGACACAACATGAAGTCGCACAGGGACCCGGCCAGTCCGATATCCACGTACGGTATCTTCAACGACCCTGACGCGAGATAACATCGCACCGTGACAAGCCCCTTTGTCTTCTGGAAAAACGCCTGCGCAATACTGATGCGTTGTACCTTTAAATGCAAAAACGCAGGGTCCCGAAAACCGATTGAATCCTCGTCGGAGCACCAGCCCGTCGGCACTCAGCGCATTGCAGGCCGGCTATGCCCGTAATGATGAGGAAGAAGGTGATCGCGGCGGCATAATTTTACGAACTTCGTCGCCTTTCTAACGTCCTGGTGGTTTGATAGATTAACTGAAACGATAAGGACAGCCGATGAAATGCCGAATGATTGCGGTGCTTATGTTCGTCGCTATTTCTACGGCGGCAACCGCCCAATCACCACTCGCTGGCCTCACCGAGGGCGATCTCGTTGACGGTGAGCGACTGTTCAGGATCCACTGTGCAAGGTGTCACGGTATCGACGGCGCAGGTGGGGAAGGATCGAATCTTGCGCGCCCGCGACTCAAATATGCGCCCGATGACGGTGCACTGCTTGGCGTTATTGGCGGTGGCATTCCTGGCACCGGTATGCCTGCGATCTGGACGCTTGACGAAGACCAGGCGCGGCGTGTTGCCGCCTATGTTCGCACCCTGGGTCGGCTCGAGATTGAGGAGATGCCCGGCGACCCGGTCAGGGGGCAGACGGTTTACCAGACCAAAGGTGGCTGCCCGGCCTGTCACATCATTTCAGGTGCAGGAAAGGGGATTGGTCCGGAATTAACCTATGTCGGTGATCAGCGAGGACTGGACTACTTGCGTCGATCTCTGACCGACCCGGCCGAAACGCAGTCCCAGACCAGCGGTTATAAAGATTATCTGACCGTTCGCCTGCGCGCAGGCGACGAGCGTGTCGAAGGGCTGCGTATCGACGAAGATGCATTTTCCGTCATCATCCGCGACGTTTCCGGCACCGTCCATTCGTTTCGCAAGGAAGATCTCGAGGAGTACGACAAGGTGTTTGCGCACAGTCTGATGCCAGGCTACGGCGGCGCGCTTAACGCACAGGATATGGATGACGTGGTGTCATACCTCATGAGCCTGGGGAGTGAAGAGTGAAAAAACTGACCATTGCGCTCCTGGCGCTGTCGTTCCACGCAAACGCACAGGTTTCTTATGAACGCCTGCGGAATGCCGCGAACGAAACAGACAACTGGTTGACATACTCCGGGACTTACCGGTCTGAACGCTATTCGGCACTGGACCAGATCAACAAGGATAACGTCGACGATCTCAAGGTAATCTGGGCGTACCAGATGCAGCCGGCAACGAACGCGGGGAATGGCCTCGTCGAGACGACGCCGATCGTGGTCGACGGCATCATGTACATCACTGAACCGCCCAGCACGGTGACTGCGCTCGATGCACGATCCGGAAAGACTTTGTGGACCTGGTCACCCGATATGCCGGACGAGGTCAAGACCATCGGCTTTCCCAGGGTGAATCGTGGTGTTGCGGTTCTCGACGACGCCGTCTATGTCGGCACGCTGGACGCACGCTTGGTTTCCCTCGACGCAGCGACGGGTGCTGTTCGCTGGGACGTTGAAGTTGGTGACAATCACATCGGGTTCTCACTGACGCTGGCACCGCTCGCGATCGAAGACAAGATCATCGTCGGTGTCAGTGGTGCGGAGGCGGGTGTACGGGGATATGTAGACGCTTATGATTCCGCTACTGGCGAACTTGAATGGCGTTTTTACACGATCCCGGCCCCCGGAGACCCCGGCAGTGAAACCTGGCAAGGTGATGCCTGGCAGACCGGCGGCGGGTCAACATGGCTTACCGGATCATTCGATCCGGAGCTCGATCTGCTTTACTGGACCGTGGGAAATCCGGCGCCGGACTGGAACGGCGACGTTCGTCCCGGCGACAATCTCTATTCCTGTTCCATCATTGCCCTGAGGCCTGACACCGGCGAGTTACAGTGGCACTTCCAGTTCACGCCACACGACACACACGATTGGGATGCCAACCAGATCCCGGTGCTCTTCGATGCGGAATTCAATGACGAGAACCGCAAGATCGTCGCACTGGCAAACAGGAATGCATTTTTCTACCTGCTCGACCGTGAGACTGGCGAGTTTTTACACGGTAATGAATATTCGAAACAGACCTGGGCGACCGGGCTGGACGAGAATGGTCGGCCGTTGGTGATTCCGGGTTCAGAACCAACCTACGAAGGCAACCTGGTCTGGCCCAGCCTGCAGGGGGCAACCAACTGGTTTAGTCCGTCGTACAACCCCGAGACCGGGCAGTTCTTCGTCGCGACTCGTTTAATGGGTGCGATCTACTACAAATCTGACGTCGAGTATGAAGAGGGCGAGCCCTTCCTTGGCGGAGGAGAGCAAGCATTGTCGGGTGATGATGCGTCGGGCGCTATTCGGGCCCTCGATGTCATGACCGGCGAACAGCAATGGGAGTTCATGCTGCATTCGCCGCCCTGGGCGGGCGTCATGGCGACAGCCGGTGGCGGCGTTTTTGGTGGCAGCAATGAAGGCAATATCTTCGCACTGGATGCGGATACGGGCGAGCCGCTCTGGGATTTTCAATCAGGCGGCCCGGTACGCACGAACCCGATGTC
>CAZVWF010000070.1:0-12886 GCA_964630795.1 uncultured Woeseia sp.
ATCGATTACAGTCGACGATTCCCTTTAGCAATTCGAGTTGCATGCGTGCCTGCGTGCCCGTGCCGACAATACCGATACCCTGCACATTTTTTGGCGCGAGGTGGCGTGCTGCAACGGCCCCCGCCGCAGCCGTGCGAATATCCGTCAACCAGCACTGGTCGTGCAGAACCCGTTGCAGATGTCCTGTCTGCTGACTGAACACCAGGAGTACGCCGTCGGCAAACGGCACGCCCAGCTTATGGTTGTCATAAAAGCCGGAGGCAACTTTCAATACGTAAACGTCATCGTCTTTGACGTAACCGTATTTGATATGCACGTCACCGGGCGGCTCCTCAAAATTCAGAAAGCCGACCGGCGGTACGACGACTTTGTCATCCGAGTAAAGAACGAATCCTTCCTCAATCGCCTCGATCAGTTCGGGAATGTCGATTCGCTGCTTGATGGCATCGAGTTCGAGAACGTTTGTCATGGATTTGTTCCGGTGAGACTTACTTGCCGGCGGTCGTTCCGCCATCGATCGCCAGCGAGGTGCCGGTGATGAACCGCGCATGCTCCGAGGCGAGATACATCACGGCATGGCCGATTTCTTCCGTCGACGCGATACGCTTCAGCGGCGCATAGTCGATCATCTTCTGCCAGTAGGCCTCGGGGTCCGGTTTCTTTTTCGCGCTAATACGAATCATGTCCGTGTCGACATAGCCCGGGCAGACGCAATTGACCCGGACGTCCGGTGCTATCTCAAGCGCCATCGCACGTGTCATGTTCACGACACCACCCTTTGTACCGCAATACACGGTGATTCCCGGAACGCCAATTAATCCAGCATCCGAGGCAATGTTGACGATATTGCCGTTTGATTCGGTCAACGCAGGAATCGCAGCGCGACAACAAAAGAACAGGCCCTTCAAATTGACGTCACAGTGTGCGTCCCACATCGCTTCATCGCATTCCGTGATCGGCCGCCCTGCCCCCACACCCGCGTTGTTGACGAGGATATCGAGACCTGAAAAAGCATCGATCGCCGCCTGAACGGTGGACTCACAACCATCAACCGTGCCGATGTTGCCCGGCGCCGAGATCTTTTCCTCGAAGTTCTCTAGCCTAGTCATCGCATTGTCAACCGATGCGTCAGAACTGCCATTAATCGCAACCCGCGCCCCAGCTTCCAGGAACATTCTCGCAATATCGAATCCGATACCGCGACTGCTACCGGTCACCAGCACCCGTTTACCTGCAAAATTCAATAGTTTCCCCAATGCTTGTTATTGGCCGTCACCCTTCCGCAGTAACATGACGGTTCTTATCGTGCTGCTATGCCCGTAAACCGCTCACCGGGACGGTATTTCGTAATACTTTTCGCACTACCGGGTATCCGCCAGAACTTATCACACCGAACCGATTTGCGCGGCCAGTGCCTCGGCCGCACCGTCGGCGTCGCCTTCGACAATCCGGAAGACCGTATACTTCACGATATCGATCAGCAGTTCGGAGCTTTTTGCTACCATTGAAGATATTGAAGTGCTGGCGCCACATTGAATTTCATACTGCATACTGCTCAATTGACAGTCAATATAGCCCTTTCACATTCCTGATGAGCAACCCATGAAAACAGTCAGGCTGGCGCTCGTCGGTGTCGGCAATGTCGGTCAGCGATTGTTGACGCTCATCGACGAGCGTCGCGAAACCCTTTGCAAGGAATACCAACTCGACCTTTTGCTAACTTGTGTTGCCGACAGCAGCGGCGTCGCGATGAATGATTCCGGGTTCGAACTCGCCGCGTTGGCGGGCCACAAGGCAGGCCGTGGCCGACTGGCTGAGCTACCGGAATTCTGTGCAGGCCTTTCTTTCACGGACGCATTAGAAATAGCGTCTTGCGACATGCTGCTCGAGACATCACCGCTCGACCTGGAAACCGGTGATCCCGGGCTGGCCAACAGCAGGGCCGCTCTGCAGCAAGGCATGCATCTCGTCCTGGCCAACAAGTCTCCGCTCGCGCTGGCACATGGCGAACTGCTGGATCTTGCAGCAACAAACGATGTCGGCATTCTGTACAGCGCCACGTTCTGCGGCGGACTGCCTGTCCTCAATGTTATACGGCGTGACATGGTCTGCGGGAACATCACCAGGTTTCGTGGCATTTTTAATGGAACGACGAACTTCATGCTGGCCGAAATGCTGGCGGGCAATGATTATGCGAGCGCATTGCAGCAGGCCCAGGACATTGGCGCCGCGGAAGCCGATCCGAGCTTCGATGTCGGCGGCCGGGACACGGCAGCCAAACTCGTCATAGCCGCCAACCAGTTTTGCGATCCGATGATCTCGCTGGCCGACGTCGACGTCACCGGCATTGAGAATGTAAGCGCCAGCGACCTGCAGAATTGCCGGCAGGAAGGACAGTCACTCAAATTGATCGCGTCAGCAGAGCGATTCGACAACGCCTGGCGATTCAAAGTCGAACCCACAGCTGTACCTGCGGACAGCTTCCTCGGCAGTTGTAACGGCTGGGAGATGGGCGCCGTCATCGACAGTGATATCTACGGCAAGTCTTTCTACAAACTTCGCGAAGATGAGCCAATTCCTACGGCCGCGTCGGTACTCCGTGATGCCGTGCACCTCGCCACAGGTGGCAGACAGGCCTCGCTGTAGATCGATCAGGAGTAACCGATCACTACGGCAATGGCCAGTGCCGCCGACGCCGCAACCGCAACTTTGATCATGAATGGCATGACGAATCGCAGCCAGCGATCGTAGGGAATACCAGCCATCGCCAGGATCCCGATCAACACATACTGCGTCGGGATCAGGATGTTGCTGAAACCGTCGCCAAACTGAAATGCCAGGACGGCGACCTGCCGGCTCACGCCGACGATATCGGCGAGCGGCGCCATGATAGGCATAGTCACGTAAGCCTGCCCGCTTCCCGACGGTATGAAGAAATTGGCCAGGCTTTGCACGAAGAACATCGCGACGGCAGATACCGCACCGGGCAATTCGCTGACCGGAATACTGATGCCATGAACCATGGTGTCGACGACGCCGCCTTCGTCCAGCACTACCTGGATGGCACGCGCGACGCCGATCAGCAGTGCGACGCTCGTCAGACTACCTGCACCCGTGCTGAATTCGGCAGCAGTTTCGTTCGGACTCATGCGTGCAATAGCAGCGATGACCAGCGTTAGCCCGGCAAACAGGCCCTGCATTTCAAACAGACCCCACTTCCAGACGAGCATCCCGTAAAACAGCAGGACCATCGCTGCACCGATGGCGAGCATGATGAGCTTTTGAACTCTTGTCATCGGCGGCAGATCATTCAGCGCATGTGCACTTTCGTCACTCGGGATCGCCGCGCCAGCAGGAATTTTGACGTCGGCCACCAGGCTGGCCGAAGGGTCATTGCCAACGCGCTTTGCATAAGACCAGACATGGTGAATGCCGAGACCGACAAATACGACGAAGCAGATCAATCGAAACCACATGCCCGAGCCCGGCTCGAGGCCGGCAATGTCCTGTGCAATCAACGTCGTAAACGGGTTGATGAAGGCAGGCCCGTAACCAGCGCCATAGCCAATCATGATAATGCCGATCGCGGTCATTCGATCGTAGCCAAGCGCGATACACAGGCTGACCAGCACCGGTACAAACGGATAATACTCCTCGCCAAACCCCACGGTCGCCGAGCCAAACGCAAACATCGTGATGCCGCCGGCAATTAACCAGAATGGCTGTTTGCCCCACCGTCTGAGCAAGGAGGCCATCGCAGCTTCAAGCGTGCCGGTCGCCCGCAAGACGGCGAACATGCCGCCAATGATAAAGACGAAAAAAATGATTTCGTGTGCGCCGCTAAAGCCTTTCGGAATTGCTGTCAGTGCGGCAAAGGGCGATACCGCGGGTACGTCGGGCGTTAACTGAAAACTGCCCGGGACGACCTGCATTCGGCCCGACTCGGTTTCAACGCGATCGAACGAGCCTGCAGGAATGACGTAGGTCAGCAACTGTGCGAGCACGACCATCGAAAACAGGATGACGAGCGTGTGTGGAACCTTGAATTTGCGTGAAGTCACGGTGATACGTATTTGGCTTATTCTTTTGCAGCGTTCTTGACGTAGCGATCGAACCAGTCGACAAATCGCGTCAGCAGGTCCTTGTGATAGACCGGCCGTCGAATACCGTGGTAGGCGCCGGGGTATACGACGAGCGACGCTTCGCGTCCCAGGTATTTCATTGCCTGGTACATCTGCTCCGAGTGGATCACGGGCTGATTCCAGTCCAGTTCTCCATGGATGAAGAGGGTTGGCGTGGTGATGTTCTCGACATACATGAAAGGCGATATCCGATCCCAGAGATCGCGATTCCGCCATGGCGCGCCCAGTTCCGTATGCCACCAGCGCACGTATGGGTCATGACCGTAAGTGCTGGTATACCAGCCAACGCTTGCGCCACTGATCGCACCCGCGAATCGCTCCGTCTTTGCGATAACGAAGTTCGTCAGCGTCCCGCCCGACGACCAGCCGCCGATGCCGAGACGATTCGGATCGGCATAACCCTGCTCGATCACGTAGTCCGTCGCGACGATGACATCTTCGACGTCGTCGGTGCCGTAGGCCTTGTTCAGCTCAAGCGCAAATGTCTGCCCTCTGCCGCCGGACCCACGCACGTTCGGCATCACGACGACGTAACCATTGGCGGCGAACAACTGTACGCGGAAATTGAAGCCATAGTCGTATTGCGACTCCTGGCCACCATGGAGCCAGAGGATTGTCGGATAACGATGACCAGGGTCGAAGTCACGTGGTTTGTAAACGAAGGTCTGGATTTCGGTACCGTCGCCCGTCGGAAACCTGAGCTCGTCGACGTCTGAAAGAAAGACGTCATCAAGGAGCGCAGCGTTGACGTCGGTCAGCCGTCTCGGCGCATCATTGTTTGCCGGGTCGAGGTGAAAGAAGTCACCCGGCAATCGGGGGCCGCTCAATGCTGCGATGATATCGCCATTCGGTGCGACAGCAATCGACTCAACGCGCACCAGTCCCGTCACTCGTCGGTTCAGCGACCCGTCGCTCACAGCAACGCTGATCATCTGGACTTCGCCATTGTCTTCGAGCATCGCATGAACCTGCTTTCCATCCGGTGAAAACACCGGGCCATAGGCCTTGCGGTCCAGTGCGTCCGTGGTCAGCAACACGGGCTCCTCGTCACCGGGCCGAATAATCGCGATCTTGGTCTGCAAATAGGATCCGGGCACATCGGTCCGGTCGCTGTCGTTCGTGATATAGCCGATGCGTTCGCCATCGGGATGCCAGACCGGGGAGTCGTCGGACCACGGATTTGTCGTCACGCGTATCGGCTGCTGTTGGTCGTGACTTACGTCGGGGTCGATCAGCCAGATGTCGGTATTCCAGTTTCTGTCAGGCTCTTCACTGCGGTTGCTGACGAAGGCGATGCGATCGCCGTCCGGAGACCAGGCCGGCGAATAGTCTTCATAGTCGCCCGACGTAATCTGTCGAAGATCACGTCGTTCAACGTCGTAAACGTATAGATGGCCCCGTCGTCGATCGAGATAGCCGACGTAGTCCTGTTTGAATCTGAGTCTGTCGATTACCCAGGGACCGGGACCCTTCTCCTCGGCCGGTTCGCGCAGTATCAGGACCAGGCGCTCTCCGTCCGGCGACCACTCGAAGCCCTCAACGCCGCCATCGACGTCAGTTAGCTGAACGCGTTCGCCGCCACGCAACGGCAAGGTGAACACCTGCGAACTGCCATCACTTCCGGATGTAAGGAATGACAGGCGCTGGCCATCCGGCGTCCAGCGAGGTCGCCACGCCGATGACCCGGCTGCGGTCATGGGCAGCGATTCACCGCGCGACAGCGAGATCATCTGGATGCGCATCCAGCGGCTATCGTTCTCGAGGTCCTGGCCACTCACTGTGTAGGCGAGCCATTCGCCGTCGGGGCTGACCTGCGGGCTGCCGACGTACTGCAAATCGAAGTAGTCATCGACCGACAATGCACGACCATCAGCGTCGGTTTGGGCCATCGCTGGGAATGCAGTAAAGAGCAGTAGAAGCCAATATATGGTTGCATGTGCAGATATGTTCATTAACACCTACCTTGCGTCGTTAAGCTCGGGCATTGCCGCGTGCAACGCACGAATATGTTCCGGACTCGTGCCACAACATCCACCCAGCAAACGTGCGCCCTTCGCAACCCAGTTGAGCGCTTCTTTGACAAAGTCAGCCGGCGAAATGACGTCGACGAAGTTCCAGTGTGGCGCAGTGAAATAGCCGGACTCCGGATACACGCCGACAGGCCCCGACCATCGTTCCCTCACCATTCCGATAGCTTCGGGAACTGCTGCAATCTCGCTGTGCATGATATTAATGACGTCCGGACCCAGGGGAACCAGCGCATCCAGCAACGCCTCGAATGTGAGGTCCGGATGATCAAAACTCACAATGCAGCCGTCGTCCGTTTTTTTGCAGCCAACACCGAGCCAGACCGGCAGCCCGGTTTCTTTCGCTGCAGTCATTGCGCGTGTTGCATGTTGTGTTTCATTGATCATTTCCAGCGCGATGACCTCGACACCGCCTTCCGCCAGCAATCCCGCGGCCTCCTGGTAAGCCGCCAGCTCCTTGTCAGGTGCCAGGAATGCATCGCGGTCGAAGCGCGGTGGTTCCGTAGAAATGGACCCGGCGACGGCGACGCCAGGTTCCCCCACGTTGTCGCGCGCTTCTATCGCAAGCCTGACGGCATCCTTGTGGACGACCTCTACCTTGTCCCCGTACCCAGCCGGCCCGAGCATTTGTCGTGTTGAACCGAACGTGTTGGTAATGATTACTCGGGCGCCCGCGCGAATATAGTCTTCATGCGTCTCCCGAACGATTTCCGGATGAGAAAGGACCGCCGCCCCGCTCCACGCCACCTCATCCATCGGCACACCGCGACGCTGCAACTCGGTGCCCGTCGCGCCATCGATAAGGAGAATCTCGTCCCCGCCGAGTTGTTGTTGCCAGCTTTCTTCCATTAAGCTTCTTCGCCTGTTAAGAATTTATGTCGCTCCCGTTTGGATTAATCGTAGTCGATCCACGGCAATAAATGAAAACATCGCCGCACGGGGACGTAACAGAAAAAGCAATGACTGAATTGAACGGTATCAATCTCGCCATGCAAACGCCGCTGCACGATGACGGCAGCGTCGACTATGCACGTTGGGAGACATTGATAGACATCTATATCGATGCCGGCGTACACGGCCTGGTACTTGGATCCGGTACCGGCCAGCATCCCTACCTCACCCGCAAGGAATGCGATCGGCTTTACGAAGTGGGCGCGAAACGCATCGATGGTCGCTGCAAGGTCATATGCCAAACATCTGCCCTGGTGCAGGACGAGGTTATCGATCGCGCCAGGCATGCAGAGGGACTCGGCGCCGATGCTTTGATGATCCTGCCGCCGTACCTCGAAGGGCCCGAAGACGACGACGGCCTGTTCGCATTTTACGAAGCGATAGATTCGGCCATCAATACCACGATCGTCGGCTACAACATTCCACAGGCGACCGGGATCAGCATCTCTGTCGAGTTGCTCAATCGCCTGAACGAACTCGAACACTTCGACTACATCAAGGACAGCGCTGGCGACATCACGACGTTGCAGGAATACCTCGCCACGGGGCACAAAGTCCTGAACGGTTGCGATCCCAACACGGTGTTTGCACTGATCGCCGGGGCACCTGGTTGTATCTGGGGTGCGGCGAATTACATGCCGGATGAAAGCGTGCAGCTTTACGACCATGTCGTGAAACGTGAGATTCCCGAAGCGATGGCGCTCTGGGATCGGATGATTCCGTCCTTGCTGTACATCTGGCGCGGCAACTACATTGCCAAAGTCAAAGCAGCCGCCCGGCTTCGCGGATTCGATGGTGGTGGCGTTCGTGCGCCTGTACAGGACCTGTCGAAAGAAGAAGTTAAGACACTTGCCGCCTGCCTTGAGCCGCTGGCATAGCGGATGGCGGGACCATGATTCGCTGGGAAAACTATTGTGTGGCCAATCCGGACGCCCTGGAAACACCCGCCATGCTGTTGTTCGAGGAAATCATCAATCACAACATTGAAAGCGTGTGCTCCCTCGTTGACGGTGGCGAAAACCTGATCGCCCACGTCAAGACACACAAATCCGAAGCCATCGTACGAAAACAGGTGGCGCGCGGCATCGCCGGATTCAAATGTGCGACGCTGAAAGAACTGGACATGGTTTTACGTGCGGGCGCAAAGCAGGCAATCCTCGCGTATCCGCAGTGCCAGCACTTAAAGATCGAGCGTCTGTGTGACCTTAAGTCTGCCAATCCGGACGCATGGATATCGGCAATTGCCAGCTCCCGGTTTCATGTCGATGTATTGACGGCCGTTGTCGAGCGACGGAATCAGGCCCTCAACGTCATGCTCGACCTTGACGCAGGCATGCACCGTACCGGCATCAGCTTCGGCGAAGACGCCACCGCGCTCTACAGAGATATCCATGAACATCCGTTACTGCAGGCCGCCGGGTTTCACCTGTATGACGGCCATGACAATTTCAGCGATGTCACACAGCGAGAAGCTATCGCACAGGGACATATCGAAGAACTGCTGGCCTTTCGCGACCAGGTTGTGGCATCGGGCATCCCGGTTCCCCGACTTGTCGCCGGCGGCAGTTGGTCATTCCCGTACTACGCGCGAACCGAGGGCGTATTTGGTTCGCCCGGCACCTTCGTCTACTGGGATGCCGGGTATTCGGCAGACATGCCCGACATGCCGTTTCGTTGCGCGGCACTCGTACTCACCCAGGTTGTTGATCGATTCCCGGACTCCGGCAGCATCACGACGGACCTCGGTTGCAAGGGCATCAGTTCCGACCTGTCGGTCGAGGAACGCGCGCAATTGATAGGATATCCGGACGCAGTTCTCATCTCACAAAGTGAGGAACACGGCTGCTTCCGAATGCAGGGAGAGTTGCCGCAAGTAGGCGATTACCTGCTCGCTGTGCCCGGCCATATTTGTCCGACCACGATTCGCTACCCGGGCAGCCACGTCGTCAACGCGGCCGGTGACGTTATCGACTACTACGAGCATACAGCGCGCGACCGCCAGTAGCCTTTAGTCTCTAGTGATCGGCGCAGTCGCCATATTCCACCTCGATCGTAGAATGGTCGATCGCGAACTCCGATTTCAGCACTGACTTGACCTGTCGAACGACGGGGGTCGGCGCGCTGACAGTCTCAGGCAGGACAACGTGCATCGTCAGCATCAAATGCTGCGGCGTGAGCCCCCATACATGGACGTGGTGAATTTCGCTTACTTCCGGGACTGCCGCGATGATCTTTGCCTGCATATCGTCGACATCGAGCCACTCCGGCGCACCCTCAAGCAGTATATGTGCGCTGCGTTTTACGAGGTGCCATGCGCTTCTGAGTATCAGCATGGCAACGACAACCGACAGGATCGGGTCAATCGGCATCCAGCCGGTCCAAATGATGACAAAAGCCGCGATGATCGCGGCGACCGAGCCCAAAAGGTCGCCCAGTACGTGAAGCGCTGCACCGCGAATGTTGAGATTTTCCTGATCTCCGCCGTGCAGCACAATGAATGACGCAATGTTGACGAACAACCCGGCCGTTGCAACCATCAGCATCGTGCTACCGAGAACCTCCGGTGGATCAAAGAGCCGCATGACCGCTTCGAAGAGGATCCAGCCAACGATGACGAGCAGTGAAAGTCCATTAACGAATGCGGCAATAATCTGGACTCGCTGATAACCGTAGCTGCGACGTCCATCCGCCGGTTTCGAACTGACGCGAAAAGCAAAGACGGCCAGGGCAAGCGCCATCGAATCGGTGAGCATGTGCCCGGCATCGGCAAGCAGCGCCAGCGATCCCGAGAGAATGCCGCCGACGATCTCGACGACCATAAACGTGCCGGTCAGCGCCAGCGCAACCTGAACACGCCTTATGTTGCCGGCATCCTGATCGTGTGAATGACCCATCGGCTGACCGCTTTACTGATTCGAGAGCCTGTACATGAGAATAGCGGCACGCTTGGCGGCCAGCGGCATCGAGTCAAGCTCGAAACTTTCATGCGGTGAATGCCCGCCCTTGCCGATCCCGCCCAATCCAGCCAGTGCATCGGTATAGGGTGCAACGAAGGAAATGTCGGCCGCACCGCGCCGCAGCGGGTCAAGCGCTGGCATTGGCCCCCGACCCAGTGCCTCATTGATGTCCGAGAACATCTGCTGCAGCGCCATATTGCCGTCCGTGGGCGCCATCGCCGGATAGCCTTCATCGAACGTAAGTGTTGCCGTGGTGTGCGGCAGGTTTGTCTGCGCGACGGTAAGCATCGCCTCTTGCGCCCGTTCGAGTTGCTCCGGCGATATCGTACGAATGCCGCCATGGACGACGACGGAATTGGGCACAACATTCGTCTTGCCAAATGCCGTGCCGCGGTTTTGCTCGTAGTCGTAATCGACGACTGTGCCCCCGAGAATTGCGCCCGCATTGAATGTCAGGTATTCCTCGCCGCGCACGCGCTCATAGAAAGCATTCAGGATCCTTGCGGCTTCAAAAATTGCACCGGCACCGACATTATCCGAGAAGACCTGCGACGAATGTGCCTGTCGGCCCGTGACTGCCAGTCGCCAACCGCTGGCGCCGCGTCGAGCCACAGTTGCCCAATCCTTGCCGTCGAGGTGCTGGCCGGACTCGAACCCGAGCGCAACATCGGCCCATTTACCGGACTCGATCAGGTCTTTACGACTTACCGATAGTGGCCGGCCAGCAAACTCTTCGTCACCCGTGTAAAAAACGATGACCTGCATGCCATCAAGAACACCGACCGCCTGCAGGGCCTTGAGCGCATAAACCATCATGACATCGCCCGACTTCATGTCGTCGATGCCCGGACCCGTGGCGATGTTGCCGTCGCGAGAATAAGCCTGGAAGGTATCGTCGGCCTCGAACACCGTGTCGAGGTGACCGATCAAAAGCATCTTCTTGCCGCGGTTCCCATCGAGTTTGCCTACCAGGTGACCCGCCCGATTCGCTTCAGGTGGCAGTTCGATCCATTCGGTCTCCAGGCCGATGTCGTCAAGTTCTTCGCGAAGCACGCGACCAACCTCACGAACCCCTGCCTGGTTCATCGTGCCGCTGCCGATGTTGACGATTTCCTCGAGGAGGTCGATCGAAGCATTGGCGTTCGCGTCGATCCACTCGATCATCGCCTGCTCGGTTTCATCCAGTTGAGCGAGTGCCTTACCCCCAAGCAGCAACGAACAAAGCGCGAGTATTGCGGCCTTCGATTTCGATACCTTCATGACATTTCCTGGTGATCAATGGCTCTCGGCACGCGGATGTGCTCGACCATGTGCTGGATTCGCTCGGGCGGAGGCGAAGTCAGGTGACTGACGATCAATGCAACAGTGAAGTTCAGCAGCATGCCGATGACACCGATCCCCTCGGGTGAGATGCCGAACAACCAGTTCGCGGCAACATCCTCTCCCCAGGGCGCACCGGCCCATTTCAGAAACAAGCCCTTGAAATACTCGATATAGGCATAGGTGAACAACAACCCCGTCACCATTCCCGCGATCGCGCCCTGCTTGTTCGCTCGCTTGAAAAAGATACCCAGCAGGATGGCCGGAAACAGCGATGCGGCGGCCAGTCCAAATGCGAAGGCAACCACCTGCGCAACCCACCCCGGCGGATCGAAGCCCAGGTAACCGGCAACCATAATCGCAAACGCCGCGGCAATGCGCCCCGCCAGCAATTCGTTTTTATCGCTGATGTCGGGCACGAAGATACCTTTGATCAGATCGTGCGAAACCGCGGCCGAAATCACAAGTAACAGACCTGCAGCCGTCGACAATGCAGCGGCTATACCACCTGCAGCGACAAGCGCGATGACCCAGTCCGGCAATCCTGCAATTTCCGGATTGGCCAGCACGACAATGTCGCGATCAACGCTCAGTTCATTGCCTTCCCAGCCATAACTCTGCGCCGTTTGCGCAAACGCCGGGTCGGCACCGTTGTAGTACTGGACCCGACCGTCGCCGTTCTTATCCTCATAGTTGATCAGGCCGGTCGCTTCCCAGGTTCGCATCCAGTCGGGACGCTCCTCGTACACCAGGTTGCCGTTCTCGGCACCAATTTCGCCGGGTTGCATCGTATTGATCAGGTTGTAACGCGCCATTGCGCCGACCGCGGGCGCTGTCGTATAGAGCACGGCAATAAACAACAGGGCATAGCCCGCCGACACCCGTGCGTCGCGAACTTTCGGCACCGTAAAAAACCGGACGATGACATGCGGGAGGCCGGCTGTGCCGACCATGAGCGCGAGCGTGATACAGAAGATATCGATCGTACTTTTGGCTCCACTCGTGTATTGCGTAAACCCGAGCGACATCACGATATCGTCGAGTTTATCAAGCAGGCTGCTGCCATCGACGCTGCTACCGAAGGCCAGTTGCGGAATCGCGTTCCCGGAGATCTGGATGGCGATGAAGATTGCCGGGACGGTGTAGGCAAATATCAACACGCAGTACTGCGCGACCTGCGTGTAGGTGATCCCCTTCATGCCACCCAGCACGGCGTAGACGAAGACAATACCCATGCCGATAACGAGGCCGATTGTGACTTCAACTTCGAGAAAGCGCGAGAACACGATTCCGACGCCGCGCATCTGCCCGGCAACGTAAGTAAACGATACGAAAATCAGGCAAATGACAGCAACGATACGAGCCGTCCTGGAGTAATACCGCTCTGCAATGAATTCCGGCACTGTGAACTTGCCGAACTTGCGGAGATAAGGCGCAAGAAACAGGGCCAGCAGCACGTAACCACCGGTCCAGCCCATGAGATAAACCG
>CAZVWF010000071.1:0-2648 GCA_964630795.1 uncultured Woeseia sp.
ATTGAAACTGCGACCGGATCTCTACGCTGTTCTCGGCACGATGACGTACGAGCAGGCAATGCGCTGGGAAGCGGAGCTGGCCGATCGGCTGAGGGTCGAGGGGTATGCGGTCTGGCAAAACTGACCGGGTTAGTCCCGCAACACGTGGGCCCGGACCAGCCTCCAGTCGAGGTGCCGACCCGGCACCGGGGAGAAAAGAGACAGTTAAACTGTCATAATTAACTGTCGCATTACTTCCTTAAGGTAGAGGCATGAACAATTCGATGAAATTTTCACTCACCGAAGTCAGCGAAATGACCGGCATCAGCAATCGCAACGTGCGCTATTACATCCAGCAGGGGCTGGTGAAGCGGCCGAATGGCGCGGGCAGGGGAGCCTGGTACGACCGCGACCACCTGCTGCAACTCGCGCAAATAGGCGAGTGGCAGAAGGCCGGACTGTCGTTGGAGCGCATTGGCGAGTTGCTTCGAGGAGATGCAGCACGGCATCCCTTGCCGCCCCGATCCAGAGCCGGAGGCATTGAAGTATGGACACGCTTCACGCTTCGCGAGGGCATCGAATTGCACCTTCAGCCGGGTCTGGCAGGACTGAGCCCGGCGCAAGTGAAACGACTGAGAACAGGGCTACTGGAGGTTATCGCCGAGGTAGCACCAATTGAGGAGTAACGACACATGCACGCACAAGCAGCAATACTGACCAGTACCCAAGATTCGACGATTGCCCTCGATAGCGTCGCGGCAAATGCCGTGATTTCGGTGGCGAGAACACAGACAACCATCACCCAGACCTACACGAATAACGAAGATTGCCCAATCGAAGCCGTCTATACGTTCCCATTGCCGGTCGACGCCGTGCTGCTGGACATGACAGTTCGCCTGGGTGAGCGGACGCTGGCGGGCCAGATCGTACCGAAGGCGGATGCCGAGCGGGACTATGAGCAGGCCATCGACGAGGGCAAGCGCGCGATCATGCTGGAGATGCTGAAGGCCGGCCTCTACACGATGAACGTGGGCAACCTGAAGCCAGGGGAACAATGCGAGATCGAGTACCGGTATGCGTTGCTCAATCGCTGGAACGGATCCACGCTTCGATTCAGCCTGCCCTCGACGATTGCCCCGCGCTACGGCGATCCTGCTGCCAGAGGTCTGCAGAATCACCAGGTCCCCACATATTCTGCCGATGCCGGCTACACGCTCGATCTGAAGGCCACGCTGGATGAGTCACTGAGCGGCGCTGTTGTCACATCACCGAGCCATCCAATCGCCCTGGATTTGGAGTCAGGCACCACGACTGTGCAGATGGCCCCGGGAACGGCAGCAATGGACCGCGATTTTGTTCTGAATATCGAGAGTTCAGAACGGGCCGGATCCAGCGCGACACTCGCGCAGGATCGAAAAGGCTGGGTCGTGCACACGAGTTTCTGCCCGCAGCTTCCGCAACCCGAGGCCCGTGTACCGCTGGCCATCAAGCTGATCATTGACTGCTCCGGATCCATGTCCGGCGACTCGATCGCTCAGGCTCGCGAGGCGATCGCGAGGATTCTTGATTCGCTCCACGCCGGGGATCATCTGAGCATCGTCCGGTTCGGGAGTCAGCACGAGGTTGTGACGGGCCCGGGTGGTATGGTCGAAGTGAACGATTTGACCAGGGCTGACATCCGGCGCTCGCTCGAGCGGGTGGATGCCGACATGGGAGGCACCGAGATTGCCTCGGCGCTTCGGGCAGCGGTGCAAATTCCGGTGCCTGACGGCTTACGTGGCGACCTGCTGCTGATCACCGACGGCAATGTCTGGAAGCATGATGACTCCGTACGCATCATCAGCGATTCGGGGCACCGTGCATTTACCGTGGGTGTCGGTAGTGCTGTGACGGAGGCGTACGTCAAGGACCTGGCTGAAAAAACCGGCGGCGCGTACGAGCTGGTCCAGCCAATGGAAAACATGGCTGAAAAGGTCCACCGCCATTTTCTGCGAATGCATGCGCCGCGTTGTAATGATGTCCGCCTGGCCTGGGAGTCGGCGCCGAGTCGGACTTCGCCGGAACAGGTGCCAGCGGCCTATGACGGCGATACGCTGCATTTCTTTACCTGGTTCGATGACAAGCCCACCGGGGATATCGACGTGCAGCTTGTGCTGGACAGCGGGGAAGCTATTACCCGGTCGATCACCATGCGCAGTGATGACGAACTCCTGGGTGATGACCACAGTGTTGGTTCAATAGCCCGGATTGCGGCAGCCAGAACCATCACGGGTTTTCGAAATGAATCCACAGGTATGCAGACGGCCGTGGACTATCAGCTGATGAGCCCGTGGACCAACTGCATCGTTGTTGATCGCGAGGAGATCGGCGATCCGCAGAGAAAACTCCCCGAGCTTCGCCAGGTGCCACAGCACCTGGCAGCCGGCTGGGGCGGATTAGGCCGCGCCGTATTTCAATCACAGTCAGTTACTAGAATGTCTACCTGTGAACGTTCGTTAATGTCCAGTCGCCGGGACTTTGGCGACTTTAGTCTGGAGGAATTTCTTCCCGAAGACGAATCGGCCGATCATGCAGAGGTGAAGGGTCCGCAAGATCTGGCGAGTTACCTGCAGGCACAGATAGGACTCGGGCTATTCACCGAGGAAACGGACCTGGAAAGCGTCCGCGCG
>CAZVWF010000071.1:2658-12741 GCA_964630795.1 uncultured Woeseia sp.
GGAAAAGCTGGCTAGCGAACTTGCTGCCTTTATCGGCGAATGGCCGTGTGAGGCCGCTGGAGGCGACAATCCGCTGTTGACAATTGCCCTTGCGTATTTTGCAGTCCTTGGAACGATTACGCCTAAACTCACGCGTCACGAATTAAGATTGGTCCGACGGTGGTATGGCAACGCCCTGCGTCAATTTGGCGCTGACGAAACCGGGACCCGGGAGATAATCGGGGCAGGGGTTGCGGATTCTGACATGTGGAAAGATGCAGTCACCCGGGGACTCGGGAAAGGTTGATTCCGGGCAGCGTGAGATCGGTAGTCGTTCCGCTGGAAGCAAGCGACCAGTGTCGTGACACGACCTTTGTAGAAAATTCCCATCTGGCGATCGTGGAAATTGTCAGATGGGAATCCTACACGGGTGCACCATACTGTCCGGACGGTTCCGCCAGGGATGGCGGGACGCCACCCTGCGAAACGGCTGGATGGAGATGGCGGCAGGCAGGGGCGGCGCGGCCGTAACGGACCACCCCTGATCCGGTCGGCGGCCCCAAACTTGCGATCCGCCGGGTTGTCCATGACACTTGGCGGCCAGATCGATAGTGCATTCTCCGGAGAAACACATGCTGACACGGCGTGATTACCTTAAATATTCCGCAATGGCGGGCGCAGTCTGTACGCTGCCGGGAAGCCTGCTTCAGGCGCAGGGCACGGGTGACATCATCAAGCGGGCCATCCCCGGGACCGGGGAGGAGATCCCGGTGGTCGGCCTCGGCAGTTCGGCAACGTTTCGTTCTGTTGCGCAAAGTGACGACGTCAGCGCGCTTCGCGGTGTGCTCCAGACGCTCATTGAAAATGGCGGCACCGTGTTCGACACGGCACCGGGTTACGGTGCGTCGGAAGAGGTGGCCGGACAGATCATCCAGGATCTCGGGCTGACCGACAGCGTTTTCTGGGCGACCAAGGTCAATGTTGCGCCGCGTGGTGGTGGCGCAGCCGATCCGGACGCTGCCCGGGCGCAAATAGCGCGCTCTTTTGACTACATCGGGAAAGATCCGATCGATCTGATGCACGTGCACAACCTCGCCGATTTGCCGACGCAGATGCCGATCATCCAGGAGATGAAGGAAGAGGGCCGTTTTCGCTATATCGGCACAACATCGACCAGCACGCGTCGTTATCCGGATCTGATGCGGGCGATGCGGGAATACCCGCTCGATTTCATCGGCGTGGACTACGCGGTTGACAATCGAGTTGCGGCCGAAGAGGTCCTGCCGCTCGCACAGGAACTCGGCATCGCTGTGCTGGGTTACGTGCCCTTTGGCCGGACGCGCCTCTGGGCACGCGTGCGGGGCCGCGAGGTGCCCGAGTGGGCACAGGAATTCGGCGCCGACACCTGGGGCAAATTCTTCATAAAGTTCGTGGTGTCTCACCCGGGTATTACCTGCGTAACGCCCGCAACGAGCAAGCCAGCCAACATGCTCGATAATATCGGTGCGGCCTACGGCGAATTGCCGGATGAGGCCATGCAACGTCGGATGGCGGAATACATCGACGCGTTGCCCGCAGCCTGACCCGTTGCGACCCGTGGAAATGACGCTTGCGCTGGTGACAGCGCCGGCGTTTTTTTATCATGCGCTATCCATTAACTGCGAGCGAACCCGTGCCGGGACTCTACTTCGAGGATTTCTCAGTCGGTCAGACTTTTAAACACGGCCTGACCCGAACCATCACGGAAGCCGACAACGTCCTTTTCAGCGCGATGACCCACAATCCGGCGCCGCTGCATCTCGACGAGGAATACATGAAGGGCACGGAGTTCGGGCAGCGCATCGTCAATAGCTGTCTGACGCTATCGTTCATGGTCGGCATTTCCGTTGGCGATACAACGGTTGGCACCACTGTTGCCAACCTCGGCTGGGATGAAGTGCGATTTCCAAAGCCCCTGTTCCACGGGGATACGATTCGTATCGAGACGGAGGTCGTCGACGTAAGAGACAGCAAATCGCGTCCCGATAACGGTATCGTGACATTCCGTCACACCGCCTATAACCAGGACGACGAACTGGTCGGCGAATGCAAACGCTCGGCCCTGATGCTGAGGAAGCCAAAGTGAGTCGAAGCTTTCTGTTTGTCCCGGCAGACAGTGACAGGAAGCTGTCCAGGGCTGCCGAATCGGGGGCAGATGCGCTGATCCTGGACCTGGAGGATTCGGTCCTTGCCGAATCCCGTCCGGCGGCGCGCGATAACGTTCGCGAATTCCTGGCCGACGAGTTCGATGGCCAGGTCTGGGTGCGCATCAATCCGCTCGACACGAGTGACGCGCTGGATGATTTGCGTGCCGCGGTGCCGGCCGGTCCCCACGGCATTGTCCTGCCGAAACCGGAAGGTGCCAAAGACGCGAATCAACTGGCGAAATTGCTTGAAGTTCTCGAGGAGGAGGGTGACGTCGCCGTGGGCGGTACCCGGATTCTGCCGGTTGCGACCGAGCGGCCTGCTGCGCTGTTTCGACTACACGAATATGCGGAAGCCACTCCGAGGCTGGCGGGACTGGCCTGGGGTGCGGAGGACCTGAGTGCGGCGGTCGGAGCCAGCGCGAACAAAGATGCTGCCGGACGCTGGCTGCCACCCTACGAAATGGCGCGTTCCCTGTGCCTGATGGCGGCATCCGCAGCCGGGGTGCCGGCTATCGACACGGTATATACGGATTTCAAAGACACGTCGGGCCTACACAACTATGCAGCAAACGCCCGTCGTGACGGTTTCGGCGGCATGCTTGCCATTCATCCGGACCAGATCGGCATCATCAACAAGGCTTTCCTGCCGACGGATGAGGAAATTGAGCGCGCCCGCCGAGTCGACCGGTTGTTCCGTGACAATCCCAAGTCCGGTACGCTGGCCATGGACGGGGAAATGATTGATCGACCGCACTGGGTACAGGCGCAACGCATCCTGGATCTGGCGAAACGGAATTAACCCACTCAAGTCTGAAAACGAGAGCAGGCAATGACGAAAACCTACCCGGTTCCGGCGGCAGTCGCCGAACGCGCACTGATTGACAGCGACGGTTACGAGGAAATGTACCGGCGGTCGATTGACGACAACGAAGCATTCTGGGCGGAACAGGGGCAACGTATCGACTGGATGCAGGCATTCAGCGCGGTAAAAGACGTTTCCTATGCGAAAGACGACCTGCACATTCGCTGGTATTACGATGGAACGCTCAATGCCTGCTATAACTGCGTCGATCGGCACCTCGAAACACGCGGCGACGATGTTGCCATTATCTGGGAGGGCGACGATCCGTCTGTCGATCTCAGGATCACCTATCGTGAACTGCATGCGCGCGTGTGCCGGTTTGCGAATGCGTTGAAAGCCGTCGGTGCGAAAAAGGGCGATCGAATCACGATTTACATGCCGATGATCCCCGAAGCTGCAGTTGCCATGCTGGCCTGTGCCCGGATCGGCGCCGTGCATTCTGTCGTGTTTGGCGGTTTCTCGCCTGACGCGCTGGCCGGACGAATACACGACTGCGAGTCCAACATCGTCATTACGGCAGACCAGGGCGTGCGGGGTGCCAGGGCCATTCCGCTGAAAGCCAATGTCGACAAGGCGGCCGAGCACGTCGACGTCACGACGCTGGAGAAGGTACTGGTCGTCCGGCATACAGGTGTCGATATCGATTGGGTCGACGGCCGAGATGCGTGGTTACACGAGCTGGAAGCGGACGTTCCGGACGACTGCCCATGCGAGGAAATGGGCGCGGAGGATCCACTCTTCATCCTCTATACATCCGGTTCGACCGGAAAACCGAAGGGCGTGCTCCATACCACCGGCGGCTACATGGTGTATGCGTCGCTGACACACCAGTATGTCTTCGATTATCACGAGGGGGACATCTACTGGTGCACGGCCGATGTCGGCTGGGTCACCGGGCACAGCTATATTGTCTACGGCCCGCTCGCCAACGGTGCAACCACCCTGATGTTCGAAGGTGTGCCCAATTACCCGACGGCTGCACGATTCTGGGAAGTCTGCGACAAGCACCAGGTCAACATCTGCTACACGGCGCCGACGGCAATCCGCGCATTGATGCGGGAAGGCGACGAACCGGTCGAAAGGACGTCTCGAGCCAGCCTGCGATTGCTCGGAACGGTGGGCGAGCCCATAAATCCCGAAGCCTGGGAATGGTATTACCACGTCGTCGGCGACGAGCATTGCCCGATCGTTGATACCTGGTGGCAAACGGAAACGGGCGGCATCCTGATCAGCCCCTTGCCCGGCGCGACCCCGCTGAAGCCGGGTTCAGCAACGAAGCCCCTGTTCGGTATTCGGCCCGCCGTGGTCGATGCCGACGGCAATATCCTCGAGGGCGAAGCAGAGGGCAACCTGGTGATGCTGGACAGCTGGCCCGGGCAGATGCGCACGGTGTATGGCGATCACCAGCGCTTTGTCGACACCTATTTCTCTACCTGCGACGGGATGTACTTTGCCGGCGACGGCGTCATGCGGGACGCGGACGGTTATTACTGGATTACCGGCCGGGTCGACGACGTGTTAAACGTGTCAGGACACCGCATGGGCACGGCAGAAGTCGAGAGCGCACTGGTCGCTCACAAGGACGTGGCAGAAGCGGCCGTCGTTGGTTGTCCGCATGAGATCAAAGGGCAGGGGATCTATGCCTATGTCACGTTGATGGAGGGCATCGAGACCAGTGACGAACTGCTTGCAGAATTGCGGCAGTGGGTCAGGAAGGAGATCGGTCCCATCGCCACGCCGGACTTCATCCAGTGGGCGCCCGGATTACCCAAGACCCGTTCAGGAAAGATCATGCGGCGTATTCTGCGCAAAGTGGCCGAGAACGATTTCGAGAACCTCGGGGATACGTCGACCCTGGCCGATCCGGCTGTCGTGGACGACCTGGTGAATAATCGTTTGAACCGTTAGCGGATGACTGCGCACTGGGCCGGCCAGCCCAGCCGGCCTTCGACAAAGCACTGGGTAAGCCCATGCCGTTTCAGAACTGGTCCTCGTCAAAGGCTACCCCTGCCTGGTCCAGCAGCGTCACGGGATCGTTCAATGCGTCCGGCATCTCATCGAAGGCTGGTTTTTTCCTGTTGGACGGCCCGCCATTCTGGTCAAGCCGCTTGTATGTGGCCAGCTGCCTTTCATAGCAGCGACCGAACTCTTCGCTGAACAGGTATGGCAATCGCCCTGATCCCGGTTGGGTCATGATGGGATAGAGATCGCGGTACAGTTGCCAGTACTTCACCGGATTCATATTTTTGAACAGGGGCTTATCGTCCAGCGTCTTGTCGAGATTCTGTTGCAGTTCGTCCGGCTCGAAGCTTTCAGCGAACGCCTGGCAGGCGCTTGTCATCGCTTCCAGTAGCGCATCGTGATGAAACTTGAGATCGCGGCATACCTCCCGGACGGCGTCGACGGGTGCCAGGCACTCCCCTTCCCTGGCCACGAGGAGTTGCATCATCGCGTCACGGGGATTGTCTGTGAGCTTCAAAGGATTGTTATGCCGCGGCAGTACGGTCGTCTGATCGAGGCGAAACAGGCTTTTGAGTGCTGCACGGCTGGCGAGCAGATCAGACATGCCGTCGACAAACTCCCGCAGAACCTTGCCCGCGTTTTCCATTACCGCCAGCGGGTCTGTCGACGAGGGTGGTTTCGCGCCGGAAATATCGAGCCCGCTCATGAATGCAGCCAGGAGATGGGCGGCGTCGATCATTTGCTGCTCATCCTGCGTCGGCGCCGGTGCCAAGTCATTCGGTTGCTGGTCTGTCTCCTGGACGGGGCCCTCCGTTTTCGTCACTTCGAACAGCGTCGCCTGGAATGCATCGTCACCGGTGATTTCCTCTTCATCCAGCATCCGGATGTCACTATTTAGCGATTCTTCGTCGACCAGTTGTTCGATGTGACCGGGTATGGCTGTTGCCGGTTCCAGCATCTCGAGGCCTTCGCCTTCGTCCAGGGTAACTTCGAATTCGAAGTCGCCCATCCGCAAACGGTCACCGTGAAAAAGGCGTCTCGGATTGCCCTTGCCGAGTGGTTGCTTTTCTCCATTGATGTAAACGCCGTTGGTGCTAATGTCGGCGAGGTAGTAGGCGCCACTCCGATAGTCGATGGCTGCATGCTTGCCTGAAATGAACCGGTCGGGATCCGGGAGAACCCAGTCGTTTTCGAACGACCGGCCGATCATGCCGCCGTCCTCGCGGAATACCCGGACGTGACCGTCCTGGACGATCTCTTTTTGTTCACTGACGATTTCGAGTTGCAGTGGCATGTGAGTCCCTGAGCATTCCCCGTCATTGCAGACGTCCTGCCGGCCAGGCGATCGATGCGGGCTACAGCCACTAATATTGCCCTTTCGCAGGGTTCGGCCGCTGCCAATCAGTTCACAGAATTCAAGTTGATCCCGGTGGAGAATTGGCACAATAAGCGGGATTGAACCCCAGGTGACAATTCTCTGGTATCCTGTGTGCAAGCGGCTTCCGGGCCGTTTTTTTCAGGTACACTGGCCGCCCTTTTCAACGAGCCGAATGGCTTTCGCAGTCCTGCCGATGAGCAAAGAGTCACTCTACAAAGTCGTCTTCATGAACCAGGGAAAGATCTACGAGGTCTATGCCCGCAGCGTCGGCCATGGCTCGCTGTTTGGATTCGTCGAAGTCGAAGAGCTCGTTTTCGGGGAGCGGAGTACGGTAGTGGTTGATCCGTCCGAAGAGAAGATCAAGACCGAATTCAAGGGCGTCAAGCGGACCTATCTGCCGATGCATGCGATCGTTCGTATCGATGAAGTGGACAAGCAGGGGACCAGCAAGATATCCAAAGTCGAAGGCGGCAATGTGGCCCAGTTCCCGATGCCGGTCTACACACCGGGTGAAGGCAACAAGACCTGATCATTTTCGCTGGTCGGCCTCACTGTGCTCCGGTATCATCCCGATCACCTGAAACGCCACCCAAACCAGACAAGGGAACCGCTTGTCCACACCCGTGCCTGACTTGCCGGCAGACTCGATACACTCGATTCTCGAAATGCCGGGTCAATCCGCGTTGTCCGGATTCCGGCTCGAACGATTACTGGGGGCGCTCCGCGAAGCCGATGACCGTATCCACTCGGTCGATGCGAGATTCGCATATTTCATTCATCTCGATGGCCCGCTGACAGAGACGGACCGACTGAAACTTGACGCGCTGCTCCTGTCCGGAGAACCGGTCCACGAGTTTTCCACGGGTGTGCGGCAGGTCTATACCGCGCCACGACCCGGAACGATCTCGCCCTGGTCGAGCAAGGCGACCGACATCGTGAAGGCTTGCCACCTGGACCGTGTCATACGGGTTGAGCGCGGCGTCTGTTATGCGCTTGGTGTCGAGGGCGATCACCCGCTCGACGACGTCGTCACAGGACGATTATTCGATCGCATGACGGAATTCAGCTTTGTCGAGCCAGCCGATGCACACGTCCTGTTTGAGGTTCATTCACCGGCGCCTGTCAACACGATCAGTCTGGGCGATGACGGCAGGAACGCGCTGGAACGCGCCAACGTGGACCTCGGGCTTGCATTGACCGGCGATGAGATCGATTACCTGCTGAGTAATTACGACGCGATCGGCCGCGATCCGACCGATGCAGAGCTGATGATGTTCGCGCAGGCGAATTCAGAGCACTGTCGCCACAAGATCTTCAATGCAGACTGGGTCATCGATGGTGAGGCACAGTCGGAGAAACTGTTCGGCATGATTCGGAGCACGACCGAAGCGAGCCCGGACGGGGTCATATCGGCATATTCAGACAATGCCGCCGTCATGGCCGGCTGGCATGGCGGCCGGCTGATGCCGGGGAGCGCTCGGGAATTCACCTATTGCGACGCACCGATCCAGATCCTGATGTAGGTTGAAACGCACAATCCCCCGACGGCGATATCGCCTTTCCCCGGGGCCGCCACGGGTTCCGGCGGCGAAATCCGGGATGAGGGTGCGACGGGACTGGGTGCCAAACCGAAGGCCGGCCTGACCGGGTTTACCGTCTCACACCTCAGGATCCCCGGACACGGCCAGCCCTGGGAGCCCGACTTCCCGCATCCTGAGCGCATGGCAACGCCACTGGAGATCATGCTCGAAGGGCCGATCGGCGGCGCTGCATTCAATAACGAGTTCGGCCGCCCGAACCTGCTCGGTTATTTCCGCACCTACGAATCACGGCTGCCCGGGCTGCCGGCGAATGAAATCCGCGGCTATCACAAGCCCATCATGATCGCAGGCGGTGTCGGAAACGTGCGTGATGACCACGCGCTGAAACGAGATGTACCGGTGGGCGCAGTTATCGTCGTGCTTGGTGGCCCCGCGATGCTGATCGGTCTTGGCGGTGGTGCAGCCTCCAGCCTGGCCAGCGGCACGAGTAGCGAAGATCTGGATTTCGCATCGGTTCAGCGCGGCAATCCGGAAATGCAGCGTCGCGCACAGGAAGTGATCGATCGTTGCTGGGCAATGGGCGTTGAGAATCCGGCCCTGCTGATCCATGACGTCGGCGCTGGCGGACTGTCAAACGCGGTGCCGGAAGCCGTGGACCATTCGAAGCATGGGGCCATCATTGAGCTTCGTGACGTGCCGAATGCCGAGCGGGGCATGTCGCCCATGGGCGTCTGGTGTAACGAAGCACAGGAACGCTACGTGTTGCTGGTAGCGCCCGAGCGTGCCTCAGAATTCGCCGAAATCTGCGCGCGGGAAAACTGCCCGTATGCAGTGATCGGAACACTGACAGCCGATGAAATGCTGGTGGTCAATGATGCCGAGTTCGACAACGAGGTTGTCAACATGCCGATGGAGATGTTACTCGGCAAGCCACCAAAAATGACCCGCGACGTCGTTCGAGTTCACAGGTCGAATGAGGCGATCGACCTCGCAGGTATCGAACTGCGGGATGCTGTTAATCGCGTACTGCGCTTTCCGACCGTCGCCGACAAGACATTTCTTATTCACATTGGAGACCGAACAGTCGGCGGACTTTGCGTTCGCGACCAGTTCGTCGGGCCGTGGCAGGTGCCTGTCAGCGATGTCGCCATCACTGCGAGCGGATTTGAGAGCAAGACGGGCGAAGCGATGGCCATGGGCGAACGAACGCCGCTTGCCGTCATCGATGCGCCGGCTTCCGGTCGTATAGCCGTCGGCGAAGCAGTTACCAATATTGCCGCAGCCGCCATCCGTGACATTGGAAACATCAAGTTGTCTGCCAACTGGATGGCCGCCGCAGGACATGCCGGTGAAGATGCCAACCTGTTCGACACCGTGAAAGCCGTTGGTGCCGAACTTTGCCAGGATCTGGGTATCGCCATTCCGGTCGGGAAAGACTCGTTGTCAATGCGTGCCCGGTGGGACGACGGTGACGGCGAGCACCAGGTGGTCGCCCCCGTCTCCCTGATCGTTTCTGCGTTTGCCCCGGTAACGGATGTGCGGCGCCATTTGACGCCGCAATTGCGCGCCGTGGACGGTGGCAGTCGCCTCCTGCTGCTGGACGTCGGCGGAGGGGCTAATCGTATGGGTGGCTCCTGTCTTGCGCAGGTATTCGATCGCGCGGGTGGGCGGACGCCGGATGTCGACCATCCGGATCGGCTGATATGCCTGTTCCGCGCCGTCCAGGCTTTAAATGAGAACGGACTCGCGCTGGCCTATCACGATCGGTCGGATGGCGGCCTCCTCGTGACGATCGCAGAGATGATGTTTGCAGGCAGGCTGGGCGCGTCGCTCCAGCTGTCAGGCTCGGAAGAAGATGTATTGCGGCAGTTGTTCAGCGAAGAACTCGGTGCGGTTATCCAGGTGGCCGAGGACAGGCTCGATGATGCGCAGGCCGTGCTTGAGTCCTGCGGTGCCGGTTGGGTGGACATCGGTTGTGTGGAAGCGGACAACCAATTGACCCTGTACAACGATGACGAGGTCATTTTCAGGGCTTCCCGCGTGGACCTGCAACGCACCTGGTCCGAAACGACGTGGCGAATGCAGTCTCTGCGTGACAATCCGGAAACGGCGCAGGATTAATACGACCGGATACTGGACACGGACGATCCCGGGCTGAATGTCGCACTGACGTTC
>CAZVWF010000072.1:0-3674 GCA_964630795.1 uncultured Woeseia sp.
CGCCCTAACATTGATTCGATGGCCCGATCACCGTCGCCGGAATTCAGGTCCACGGCGCGAATAGCGTTCGTCAGAATCACGACATCAAAACCATTCTCCAATGCATCGTTCACCGTATGCAGGACGCAATAGTCTGTGGCAAGGCCACCGACAATAAGTCTCTCGACTCCTTTTTCTTGCAGTTGATCCGATAGACCGGTGCCCTGAAATCCGGAGTAGGCTTCTTTCTCGCTGACTGTCCCCTTGTTAACGATTGTAACGTCATCCGGAAACGCCAGGCGCTCAGCGAATTGCGCACCCGGACTGTCTGCGACACAGTGTTTTGGCCATATCCCGCCGTTTTCCGTGAACGAACAATGATCGTCGGGATGCCAGTCACGTGTCGCATAGATCGATAAACGCCTCGCTGCAAACAGTTGCATACATTCATTGATCAGCGGAATAACAGCATCACCGTCATTCACGGCCAATGCACCTCCGGGGAGAAAGTCATTCTGCACATCGACAACAATCAGCGCGTCGTGTTCTCCGATTGAAAGGTTTTTTTCTGCCTGCATCTTCTACTCAACCTGATGTCATAACGAATCCGGGTGTGACTCGACAGCAATTTCCGATGCTGTCAGCTGACGCTAGTATATTACGTATTGGTCAGGGCCTATCAATTCCGTACAAGACCATTATTATTATTTTTGAATAGAGTACCGATGTCGCATGGTCCCTCATGCAATTCCCTCAGGGTGCCTGGCGAACAACAAACAAGGTGACGAGCCGCAGGGACTCGTCACCTTGCATTGATGCCTAGAACTCGAAACGCAATCCGGCTTGCAGGGAACGGCCGGGCAACGGCACGATATCTTTCAGCGGCGAAGTATGCTGGCGAATCTCTTCGTCAAGCAGGTTCGATCCACGGATAAATACGTACACGTCTGGATCCGCAAAGGTATAGCTCAGGCTCAGGTTGAGCAGCGTATAACCATCCGTCGCGAGCTCGTTCTCCGCAACATCATCCTGGTCGGCGGCAAAAGTCACATCAAGACTTGCGTTCAACCGGTTCCAGCCGCCATGCAAACCCAGGCCGAAGCGTGCGGGCGGAATTCTTGGCAGATTAGCACCGGATGTATCTTCCTCGGCATTGACCAAATCCGTGAACACGCTCAGGTGAAGATGACTGGCACTGCTGTCCCAGAGCTCCACGAGGGCCTCTGCCTCGATACCGGTGAACCGCACGTCCGCCTGGCCGTAGTCGTATACCTGCAAATGATCGAGCTCCAGCTCGGTCGGCTGCAACAGGATGTAGTTGTCCACGCTGTTAACAAAACCGGTAACAGACCATTCGATGTTTCCCATATCGCCGTGAACGGTCAGATCCAGGTTGGTGGACTCTTCGAGGTCGAGAATGCCGTCGCCAAGCGCCACTGATCCACGCTCGTAGCGTTGTGCCGCGATGTGCGGGCCATCGGCATAAAGTTCTGCAGCTGACGGGTGCCTTTCTGTCATGGCGAGATTCGCAGAAATGCGAAGATCCTGCGCGGGGCGCCAAACGGCACCTACCGATGCACCGAAGGCATTGTCATCGTAAAGCTGTCCCAGGTTGGCACCCTCAATTGACTGCCCTTCCAGGCGTGCGCTGCCCTGGAGGACCCAATTATCGTTGAGGCGATACTCCTCGAACATGAACAGGCTCACCCTTTTCGTATCGGAGGGCGGTACGAATGCTTCATCTCCAACCGCGTCAAACTCAATTCGCTTATACTGCATGCCAATTGCGCCTTCAAAACCGCCCAACTCCATATGGCGCAGCTCGAGCCGGCTGTCGAGGCCTTGCACATCGAAAACCGTACCGATCTCGTCGCCTTCCAGCTCAGTGTGCGTGTAGTCATTGACAGCACCGCGGAACCGAATGCCACTGAAGAAGCTGCCATCAAGATCGAGCTCGCCCTTCAGGTCAACACGCCTCTGCTCTAGATCGACCCGAACGGACTCTTCCTCTCCATGGTGCTCCTCTTCGTGCTCATCATGCTCTTCGCCCTCTTCGTGCTCTTCGTGCTCTTCGCCCTCTTCGTGCTCCTCTTCATGATGGTGATGATGACCGGGAATACCGTACTTGCTGTTGAAACCACTAAAGGAAACGCCAAAGAAACCGCGATCACCGACATAGGACAGGCCGAATGCACCACCACTGGTCTCGCTGTCCGTATTCTCAACGGTACCGTACGCTTCCTCTTCCTCCTCGTGGTGTCCCTCTTCCTCCTCGTGGTGCTCCTCTTCTTCAAGAGCACGCAAAATCGCGGATTCAGCGAAGCCAGGAATCTCGATGTTGTCGGTCGAGCGTGTAAAGTAGTCGAAACTGAAAGCCAGTGGCCCGGCGCCGAATTGACTTCGAACCGCTGCGTCGCGTTTACCGGTTGCCGTATCGGCACCTAAAGCAACACCCCCCGAAAACGGCTTGTCCAGCTCCTGCTCGATAAACCGCGTATCCACGACATTGACCAGGCCACCGGCGGCGCCGCTGCCATATAACAGGGTTGCCGGTCCGCGGATGATCTCAATGCGATCTGCCAGTAATCCATCGACGGTCGTCTGGTGATCCTCACTCAATGCCGATGCATCGAGCGAATCAAGCCCATTAGTCAGAACACGCACGCGTTCCCCGTACTGACCACGGATAACCGGACGTGATGATACCGGCCCGAAATAGGTCGAACTCAAACCGGGCTCCTGCGACAGCATCTCGCCGATGCTCGTCGACTGTTTCTGCGCGAGTTCTTCTCCGCGCAGAATTGTAGTCGGCTGCGCGAGTTCTTCGACAGTCCTGGAAAGTGGTGCTGCGGTCACGATGATCTGATCGATCTCGTGATGTGAATCCTCGTCATCCTGTGCCTGGGCATTGGCTGACGGGGCTATCATTGCTGTGGCTACGGCCAGCGCAATGGCATCTGAATATCTCATTGTTTCGTTCTCTGAATTTCTTGATGGATCGTACGATCTGACGACACCGTGACAGGGTCACAGCACGTCCATGATCAGAATAGTTCCGTTTTAAGAAGATTCAGAGGCGCGGTGGAGCGCGGGCGTCGAATTGGCGATCGAGTATTTGAGGTGTGACACCCCGGACAATGACAGGCGATATCGCCGCCACGTCGAATGCCAGTGTTTCCGCCGTATGATCGTTAACGACTTCGTCGACGCGATCCAGCTGGGCACAAACGTGGCACGAATCAGAAAAGTAATCGGCGACATGATCGAACTGGTGATTCGCCATCGTCAACTGCAGCCACGCGAGCGCCACCAGCGACAACCATGTGGCGCGCTGCAATCTGCGTGGACTGGTCAGTATGTTCGATTTCTTCTGCACGTCTGCCTGCCCTCGAAAGGGACATGCGACTATAGATAATTCCTGGGACTGTGGCAACGACCTGCTGTTCCCATGCGCTGTTGGCTGGAAAAACCGCAGTCAGTCTTCAATGTCGACGAAAAAAGGCGGCTCCCAAAGGGAGCCGCCTGGACCTTTTCAGTACATAGTCCCTGGCTATGAAGTCCCCCGCCAGTTCGGTACCTGAAGGTGTCGTCGAAATCGCTACAGCAGTGCCTTTCTCTGAATTCGCTGTTGCCGAAAGGAGACTGGCCTGATTGGCAAAAGTTCGCAAAATCGGCATTGCATGTCAATTTAAACG
>CAZVWF010000072.1:3774-12506 GCA_964630795.1 uncultured Woeseia sp.
GCCGTCGACAGAAAAGCGATACCGCCAGGGGAATACTTTGATTACCAAGATTAAAACGATGGCTTTCTTCCTCCTTGTAAGCTTTTCACAGGCCGTCTGGGCGAACAGTCTTATCCATAATGTCACCGGTTACACCAGCAGTGACGACGGCATCGTCGAATTCAGCGTGCTGGTTATCGACGACGATGGACGCGTCGCGGCAACAGGCAATGCGGACATCATCGAGTCCTATCCCGACGCCGACCCGGTGGATGGCAAAGGCCGGTTCGTCCTTCCCGGGCTCCACGACTCGCACGGGCACGTCTCGAGCCAGGGCTTTCTCAATGTAGAACTCAATGTGACCGGCATCACCAGCCTCGAGGAAACCATCGCAACGATCGCGGACTATGATCGTGCCAATCCCGGCTCCGGATGGATCAAAGGGCGTGGCTGGAACCAGGTGTTGTGGCCGGTAAAGGAATTTCCGACAGCGGCAGATATCGATTCTGTCACCGCAGACCGGCCAGTCTGGCTGCGCCGGATCGACGGTCATGCCGGTTGGGCGAACAGCAAGGCGCTGGCGCTCGCTGGCATCGATGACGATACGCCGGATCCAGTCGGCGGCAAGATCATTCGTGACGATAACGGCAAGGCCACCGGGACGCTGATCGACACAGCAATGGGCATGGTGACAGCGCAGATTCCCCCCAACACGAAAGACGACCTGCGTAATGCCTTCCTCGCCGCTTTCAAGGAATTGACGTCGCTCGGACTAACCAGTATTCACGACGCCGGCATCGACGTCGATGAAGCGGAGGTCTACATATCGCTGGCTGACAACGGTGAGATGTCAATGCGTATCTACGCCATGATGTGGGAAGCGGGGGCAAACCTTGACGCCATCGGCAAACCGATCATCGCCTACGGCAATGACCGGCTCGACATTCGTTCCGTCAAGCTCATGTCGGATGGCGCGCTGGGCAGCCGCGGCGCAGCAATGATTGATCCCTATGAAGACGATACCGAGAACCGCGGGCTCCGCATGTATACGCAGGCCGAGGTCAACGCCAAGGTCAAGAAAGCGAACGACATGGGCTTCCAGGTTGGTATTCATGCTATCGGCGATTTCGGCAATCGGCAGTCGCTGGATGCCTTCGAATATGCCCAGGGCGGCGTCGCCTCCCCGATGCGCAATCGCATCGAACATTCACAGATCATCGCACTGGACGATATTCCGCGATTCGCCGAACTGGGCGTCATCGCCTCCATGCAGGCGACCCATGCCACGAGCGACATGAACATGGCGGAAGATCGCATCGGTAGCGAACGCATCAGGGGCGCCTATGCATGGCGCAAACTCATCGAGTCCGGTGCCGTCATCGCCAATGGCTCGGACTTCCCGGTCGAACTCGCCAACCCGATGCACGGACTTTATGCATCGGTTGCGCGCCGGAGTCGTGCAGGACTGCCGGAGGGTGGCTGGTATCCCGGAGAAGGCCTGACGCGTGAAGAAACCTTGCATTCATTCACACTGGCCGCCGCGTATGCCGCACACCAGGAAGACCGGCTTGGCAGCCTGGAGCCTGGCAAGTGGGCCGATTTCATCGTCGTTGACCGGGACTACTTCACGATTCCCACATCCGAGATCGCCGATATCGTGGTCCTGCAAACCTGCGTGGGGGGCGAGATGGTCTACGAGCGCTGCGAAGACCCCGACAGCGCAGAATGCATGAACTGAGGATGCCATATGATTGTTGAGCAGGTGTGGACGGGCAACGCGTACCGTAATTTCAATTACCTGATCGTCTGCCCTGAAACCGGGGATACACTGGCCATCGATCCGCTGGACTACGGCAAATGCCTGGCGTCGGCAAAAGAACATGGCTGGTCTATTACGCAAATTCTGAATACGCACGAACACGGCGATCACACCGGCGGCAACAAAGCGATGGTGAAGGTAACTGGCGCAAAGGTCATCGCACACAACAATGCGGGCGGGCGTATCCCGAACATGGACCGTGGCGTCGGGGCCGGCGACGTCGTCAAGGTTGGCAAGACCGTGGAGCTCGAATGCCTCGACACGCCAGGACACACGATGAGTCACATCTGCGTGTTGTCTCATACCGAACAGGCGGCCCTGTTCAGTGGCGATACGCTGTTCAATGCGGGCGCCGGCAATTGCCACAATGGCGGGCACCCGAACGAGTTATACGACACGTTTGCCACCCAACTCGAAATGCTGGACGAGAATACGCTGATCTACCCGGGTCACGATTACCTGGTCAACAACCTTCAGTTCACGCTCGACCGGGAACCCGACAACGCGACCGCGGCGGACATGCTGTCCCGATACGAAAACCAGGATCCGAATGACGCACTGGTCACAACGTTAGCGATGGAGCGGAAGATGAATACCTTCTTTCGCTTGCAGAGTCCCTCGGTGATAGCGCGCCTGGCCGAACAGTTTCCCGAAATGGGGGACTCACCCTCTCCCAAAGACGTCTTCCTGAAACTGCGGGAGCTCCGGAACAGCTGGTAGGTACGATACCGGTCAGCGAATGCGTCGTTGCAGGCGCTCGAGTTCTATCGCCTGCGCTGCATCCGGCAGCAGGAGTTGCCGCGTGGCAAACCAGAGCCAGTGCAGAGCATCGTAGGTGCGTTGCTGTTCCGCCAGGCTTTCGCGCTCTTCTGTGCTGGCGCCTCCCGCGTAAGCATCCAGCAGATAGCCGGCCTGACGGTCGTCCAATTCATGAGAACCGACGACACAGGCAATATCGAACAACGGATCGTTGTCGCTCGCGTATTCCCAGTCGATGAGTTTGAGCACGCCATTGTCAATGACGTTTCGCGCAATGATGTCATTGTGACAACAGGCAATTATGCCGCGATCCGGCGTCGATCGAATGATGTCCAGGCAGTGGGACGCAAATCCATGCAATTCCTGCCGCTCCTCCAGGAACGCTTCGTAGGCGGCAGCTTCTGTCGAAAAGTGAACGCGATTACCACAAGTTGGCAAGCGATGGACGGCACGCAGTAAATCGGCGAGCCGATCAAGCTGATGTTCCGATTGGATATCCTGTGCCGCCCAGGTCCTGCCTGGAAGAAACCGGGACAGCAGTATCCCTGCTTCGGCATCGACATAGACCACTTCCGGGCCGATGCCAGCTTCATGAGCGGCGTGCATGATCGTGGCTTCGTACGTTCGATCAAATCGCAGGATATCGGACCCTTCCACATCGAGACGCAGCACATAGTGCGCATCCTCATACGTAACCCGGAAAGTCCTGTTTGTGAGGCCGCCCTTCAGTTCCTCTATGGAAGCGATCGAAGGGTTCCATCCCGGCACCAAGGCTAGCGCTGCGCGGGGATCGAGGCGCGAACTCATGCAGTTCCGCCCTGCGGCGCGCTGCGGTAAGACCGGGTCCAGTGAGCGAGGCCGAACGGAATCATGATGACGTAGACCACAAACAACAAAGCAGTCAACTCGAGTTCCCGTGACCAGTAAATCGCAATCGACACACTATCGATGGCCAGCCAGTACCACCAGTTCTCCAGCACTTTGCGCGCAACAAGGAAGGTTGCCCAGATCGCAGCAAAGGTAGTTGCGGAATCGACGTATGGGAAAGCCGCATCGGTTTTTTGCCTGAGCAAGGTGCCGGCGACAACAACCAGTACCGCAATCGCAAGAATCGCGACGACGTGAAGCCGCAATGGCCAGACAGTCACCGGCATATCGCCATGATCATCCCGTCCATGCGACCACATCCACCAACCATAAATTGCCATGCCGAAGTAAAAGACATTCAGGGCCGATTCCATGTAAAGCCGTGCTTCGAAAAAGAGCCATACGTAAACAGCGGTGCTGATTCCCGCACAGAACCAGCACCAGATGTTTTCGCGAATGGCGAGCAGGAGGTAAAGGACGGCAAAGATCACCGCAATCGCCTCGGCAGGCGACCAGGCGGCGAGCTCGGCCAGGATGTTACCCAGTAAAGACACTTTCGAACTATTCAGCGATTGGGTTATTCAGAATCTTGATCGCGAACACGGCCTTCGGAATCTGCTCAAAGGTCGTGCCGATCTCCCGCTTGAGAACATCCATCACCTCGTCATATTCACCCCGCAACTGCGTGGCCATGGGATTGGTAACGACGTCTATCGACTCATAAGCATTCAGGCGATCAATGACGTCCTTGATTGGTGGGATGAAGTCCGCATCCAGTGGATACAGGCTGACATCGACTGCTACGCGCATCGTCAAAACCTCATATTGAAGGTAACGCCAAACTGACGCGGGTCACCCTGGCGTATGTACAGTGTGGGTGGGAAAAGCGGCGGTTCATTACCAAAGAAAAATCCGCGAACGGCGTATCGCTCATCGAACAGGTTGCGCAACCAGAGTTGAGCGGTCCATCGATCAGCCTCATAGCCAAGTCGTGCGTTCGTGATCGCATATGACTCCGATTGCTGGTCGTGCGATACACCGAAATAGAAATCATCTTTACCGGAGATATCAATCCGTCCGAACCAGCCGGTTTCATGGCGCCAGATTCCGCCGGCGGCGAAAGTGTAGTTTGGCGCATGTGCCTGGTCCCGCCCGCTGACATCAACCTGTGCTGTTACGAACTCGTCGAATTCTGTATAGAGCAATCCAAGACTCGCATAGAGTTCAAGTTGCTCCGTCCCGAACCAGCGAATATCGGCTTCCAGGCCAAAACTCTCACCCTCGGCGGCATTATCGGTAAAGAAGACAAACGATGCCGGGTCATTGGGATCGATCTGGAACGACGTGCCCACCTGCTGATCCTGGCGACGGCTGTAGAAGACGGAACTGCTGTAGAACCAGCGATCATCAGCCGACCGGGTCTTCATGCCGACTTCGAAATTCCACATGGACTCTTCTTCGAATTCCCGGCGCCCGGCCGGCACGAATCCCAGGTTGAATCCCCCGCCCTTGAATCCGCGGGACAATGTAACGAAGCCAGTGGTCTCCTTGTTGAACCGGTGAAGGTAGGAGACTTCACCGCCCACCATGCTCTCATCAGGATGCACGACCAGGCCGTCGGTATCGGAGTAGTCCACTTCCCGTCGTTCAGCGCGCGCACCGACTGTCAGGCGGCCTGCTTCGCCAATATCGAATTCGAGTTGACCAAAGACCGCCATGCTCATGGCTTCAAACTCGCTGTCCAGCCGCGTGTCCAGTGAATCGGCGTAGTTGAAGCCGGGATCGAAGTAGTCACCCTGGTTGATGGTTGTGAGATCCTCGTCTAGCTGGTTGAAGTAGAAGCCAACGAGCCAGTCGGTTTTGCCGTTGAATATCCGCCCGTCCTCCGTGGACATGACGCGAAATTCCCGATTGATGGTCCTCCGCTTGCGATCATTCAACGAGATGTAGTCATAAAGCACCGGCGCCCAGGCATCGTCATTACCCCAGTCTGCATCGAACGAAAAGTCGATCTCGGATTCAGCGATTGAAGTGACGGACGTCACACGGACATGCTCGCTGCCCTCCCAGTCAATATTGAAAGAAGCACCCGTGCTTCGCTGGGCGTCTTTGCCTGGCCGGTTGGACAAGACCGTGAGGCTGTTGTCGATCGCAAATGCGTCGTAGCCATTATCGACGTCGCTGTACATACCTGTCAGGCGGAAATCCCAGTTGTCGCCCATTTCCCAGTCGAAACGGGCACGCAGGGAAGTTTCGTCCCGTCCGTTGGTGTCTTCGCGACCGAGGTGCGGGTTGGTGCGGAAGCCGTTGCTTTGATAATGGTGTGCACTCAGCCGATAGCCCGCGCCGTTTTCTCCCATTGGACCGCCTAATGCGATACCACCACCCAGTGTGTCGTCACCGCCAGCCGTGAACTCAAGCTTGCCCGCAAATTCGTCGGTAGGCTGAGCGCTCTGCATATAAATCAGTCCCGCCAGCGCATTGGATCCGTAGCGCGTTCCCTGCGGACCTCGCAGTACCTCGATCTGTTCGATATCCCACAGCGTTGCAATCGTGCCAATACCGCTGAAGTCGATATCATCGACCACGAATCCAACGGATGGATTGGGCGCGCCCTGATATTGCGAACGCTCGCCGACGCCCCTGATCTGGATGTAGCGGGCACGATGGCCATCTCCCGACCAGTTCAGGTTGGCAAGTCCACCGATCAGTTCCTCAAAATGCTGGATCGCCGTGCCGGAGATGGTTTCCGCATCCAGCAAAGTGATGCTGGTCGGGATGTCGGCTGCTGGCCGGCCGCGATAATCAGCAGTGACAACGATTTCGTCAACGGCGTCATCTTGCGCATAAGACGAGATCGATAATAGAAAAATCATCGCGATCAGAATGGATCGCGAACGCTTTTTGGTTGTGAACATTCGAATTCCTCTTCCTACGCCGGCATTACCCGGATCAGGTTCAAGGGTCCCCGCTTCCGCGGATCTCAGGTCAAGTGACCACCCCTGGTGACGAATCGAATTGTATCAAATAAAGACCGGAATCAACCGGAATCGGTGACCGTGCGGCAAACGCGTTTCGGGATAGAGCCACCCCGCCGGTCCATCTTGCAGACCTGGCGTGTCGTTCCGGTCCCGGTTTCATCCGCAGATTCTGCGGACTCCTGCGTCCCGTTGGACGCGCAACCTGCCAGGCCAAAGGCCAGTGCAGTCAAATATAAAAACGTTCTCAAGTTCTTTCCCCGTCCTTCTCTGATCATCTAATGGCTCGCTTCCGGGTATCAAAACCCTCGCCAGCGCTCAGGTAGCGCCGATGTTCATTGAAATCCCACCGCAAAACGACCCGGATTCGACCTGTAGACACGTAGAACGTAACAAGTCGCGCGACACGGGCAGCCAACCACTTTTCGCAGTACACTGGCAAAAAGGAGCGCAAGAATGAATACCGTCAAAATGCTTCTGCTGCTTGCCTGGCTGCTGGCGCTGTCGGCATCCGCTCAGACTGGCAGCGATACCAGGGAAACCGTCGACATTGAATCAAAACAGTGCCTGGCGACCCGGCAGATCAAGAGCACGGTGGCCATCGACGACGCAAACATCCTCTTCTTCACGCGGGGCAATTCCGTCTACCACAACCGTCTGCCCGAAGCGTGCAAGGGACTGCTGAGATACAAAACTTTTTCCTACGAGCAAATCGCCGGCCGGATCTGCGAGGCGGATCTGATCAGCGTATTCCGCGATACTGACGCCAGCATCATTCGGCGGTGCAGGATCGGTAACTTTGACTCGATGGATTCACAGGATATTCCCGCACTCATACAGACGCTTCATCGGCCGCCCACGAGCGAGGAACTACCGACGGCAGATGTCGAAGTCGTAGTCGAGGAATCCGACTAGCCAGGACTCAAAAAGACGTCGTAACCCTTTACTTTTCGAGTCGCGCGATCAGGCTGGAGGTATCCCAGCGATTGCCGCCGAGGGCCTGAACTTCTTCGTAGTACCGGTCCACGAGCCGGGTCATGTCGAGACTGGCACCATTACGGTCCGCTTCTTCCAGTGCTATCCCCAGGTCTTTGCGCATCCAGTCCACCGCAAACCCAAAATCAAACTCGTCATTGATCATCGTCTCCCAACGGTTTTCCATCTGCCAGGACTGGGCGGCACCCTTGGAGATGGCCGCCATCACCTGCGGAATGTCCAGGCCGGCACGCCTGGCGAAATGCAAACCCTCAGCCAGGCCTTGCACAACACCGGCGATACAAATCTGGTTGACCATTTTCGCCATTTGGCCATTGCCGACCGGTCCGATCAGGGTGATCGCCCTGGCATAGGCATCCATTACCGGTTCGGCACGCTCGAAAACCTGAGCTTCACCGCCCACCATGATGGTGAGCTGGCCATTCTCGGCGCCGGCCTGGCCGCCTGACAGCGGCGCATCCAGGAAGCCGATATTTTTAGCCGCGGCGGCCTCGGCCGCTTCATGTGCGACGGTTGCGGACGCCGTCGTGTGATCAACAATGATCCCGCCTTCGGGCATACCGGCAAGCACACCATCGTCGCCGAGTATGACCTCACGAACATCGTCATCATTCCCGACACAGACGAAGGCGATCTCCGCATCAGATGATGCCTTGCCGGGTGTACTGGCGAGCGCACCGCCATTTTGCATGCACCATTGTTCTGCCTTCTCGGTCGTTCGATTAAAGACGGTGACGTCGTGTCCGGCCTTGTGCAGGTATCCAGCCATCGGGTAGCCCATGACACCGAGGCCCGCGAACGTTAAGCGCATTGCAATCTCCACGAAAAAAGGATCGACGCAAGCCTACGTCGATCCCTTTAAGCGCGCAATAATCGCGGAATCAGGCTGCTTCGGCGGCGGTGACCGGTTTTTTCTTTTTCTGCCTCGGGTCGAGACCGATTGATCGTGCAATGATCTCCCGCATGATCTCGGAGCTGCCAGCATAGATTCGCGACACACGCGCGTTCAGGTACATGCGACAAATCGGGTACTCGTCCATGTATCCGGCGCCGCCATGTAGCTGGACACACTGGTCCATGATGCGGCCCTCCATCTCGCTGCAGAAGAGTTTCGCCTTGGCGGCATCGTCTGCGCTCAATGCACCTTCGTTGTGTTCGATGACACACTGGTCGATGTACGCCTGTGCGATATCCAGCTCCATGCGCATGTCCGCCATTTTGAACCGCGTGTTCTGAAAATCCGCAATAGTCTGGCCGAAGGCCTTGCGTTCCTTGACGTAGTCCATCGTCAGGTTAAAGGCAGCCTCGGAAGATGCATGGTAGCCAATCGCGCC
>CAZVWF010000073.1:0-12094 GCA_964630795.1 uncultured Woeseia sp.
TCTTCGGCGGTGTATGGCTCGAAATCAGCAGGCAGGGTGTCGGCGTTGAATTGGGTGAACACCCAGTTCAGCACGGCAGCAAGGCGCGCGTCGCTCAGATTTGCCTGGGATACGCCGGGTACTCGAACGATGTACTCACGGCCCTCCGGCGACTCGATCAAAGGCACGAGCGTCTTCAGGCTCGGAATTTGTGCATCCGGAACCGGGTCCCCCGTGTGCAGGTGGCAGCCGCGGCAATAAAGCAGGTAATCGGTATGCGGGTCAGCATTAGCCGGGATGACTGCAGTGAGCAGGAACAGCGACAGTAGAGACGGCCGAAACGACAGCTTGTCCCTTAGAAAGCCAAGTGAGCGCGAGGCGAGGTACGCAATTCCGACGCCGATAGGCGTTGCGCAACGCTGCATGGCGCCAGCTGGCTTTCTCAGGAGCAAACTGTCAGTCGCCTCCGGCGGCTTCGCCAAGCACTACGGCGACGGTGCAATGATAGGTACGTGTTTCCGTACCGAAACACCAGAGAATGCTGCCGCTGTTTGACGGGAAATAAACCGGGCGATCGCGTTCGGTGTTGTGGCAGCCGCAGCGCTGGCAAACGCTCTTGCCGCAGCAGTCGTTGTAGGAGATCAGGTAGTCACGAGCGTCGGCCGGATTGTGGCAGGTGCCAACCCACGTAATCGGGGAGGGCTGGGAACCCGGCGGGCAGGTCGTGATTGTACCGCCGCAGCAGGTGCAGAGCGTTCCGCCCAATGCACAGTAACGCCAGTATTCACAGCTCTGGTCGTCGCCGATTTCCTGGACGGACTCCTGGGCGAAGGAACGTGCGACTGGTAGCAGGGGTAAAGTTGCTGCACCGGCAAGCATCGCGCCGAGTCGTGACAGGAAGTTGCGCCGCGAGACCATGCGCGCGAGTCTGAGCGTTTGCTCCTTCGCGGTGTGATCAATCCAGTAATAGGTTTTATCGACGATGTTTTTAGTATTCATGAAGCTTTTTCCTTCACTGAACGTTCGTGGTCCTGTTGGGCTTGCCCAACGTATTCCTGCAGTGTCGCGATGCCGGTATCCATCGCTTCAATGAGGCTTTCCATATGCTCGCGCGTATTGACGAGTCCCTTGCTCTGCAGCGTGCCGTCAGCGCCGATCAACGCGGCAAAGGGCAGCTTGCTGACTTCAAAATTCATACCCAGCTTTTCGGACAGCACATACGGATATCGGTCGAGATCCAGGTCTTTTGCGTAGGCCTGGTGCTGTTCGAGTTTGTCGCCATCGCTTGCGAAGACGAGATTGAGCCTGTTCTTCTCTGCCGATGCCAGCGACTTGGCGGTCGGCACCAGCGACTTGCACACCGGGCAGGTCGGCGAGATAAACATCACCAGCGTATTCATTCCATCAGGGTTCGGACCACCAACAGAAACGGCATGTCCATTAATGTCTGCGATCGACATCGCTTCGGTCAGTTCGCCGACCTTGGGTCCGCTGGTAGGCATTAATGCGCCAGCCGGTGCAACCCGTTCGTGCAGGACGCCAACTTGCCGCGCAAGTGCCAGTACGATGAGCGCCAGGGTAATGACGACGATCCAGAGGATTACATTGGAAACAACGACAGCATCAGCCATTGCCTTTCCTCCAGGTGTTGATCGCCGCCCGGTTTGAGAGAAGCTGATTCGCCGCGCCGAAAAGCAGCGCCGTCGCCAGCAACGCAGCGACGAGGGTAACGTAATCGCCAACACCCAGCGCCCGTTCGCTCACTGGCAACGTCGTCGCCAGCGCAGCAATGATCAAAACGAGATTGCGGACAACGAGACCGCCGGACAGGTATTGCTCGTTATCGGACTGGCCGCCAAATCCGCAACCACAGTCGAAGTGCACCCGGCCACGGAAGAGGTTGATCGAAATTGCCGAAGCATAGAGTCCAAGCAATGCTGCCGACGTTATGGCCGTCATGCCGCCCTGGTACCAGCCGAACAGCCACGCACCGCCGAGCATGAATTCGACGAACGGAACGATTCGTGAGGCAGGTGAAACCAATGCCTCCGGCAGGACCTGGTACTCGAGCAGCGTGACCCTGAACTGCGCAGCTTCGACTAACTTGTGATAGCCGGCCAGCAGAAACATCAGCCCGAGGCCGATCGAAATCGTTTTGACAATGAGTGGGTCGAGCATCAACGACTATCGCTTATAGGTCGACGTACATGTCCGCAGGCGGCAGCACAATCGTGCGCTCGTGCGTAAACTTCAATGCGTCGTATACCTGCGTGCCACCTTCTTCCTCACCGATGATGAGCAGGGGTTCGTCTTCCTGGGTTACCAGCAAATGCGCAACCGGGCTTTCAAATTCGATGCGCCCGATACGCAGGCCTGTGGCCATGTTGAACACCCAGACTTCGGTGCCCGGTGCATGATGGCTGTACCGCTCACCCTGGTGCATCGTGACATAGAGCAATTCGAGTCCTTTGTGAACTGATGCGAGCTCACCACCGCCCGGCCACCAGCCGTCAGCGGCATCGTCTTGAGACACAATGTCGAACGCACGGCTGGTCGACACCGAGTTACCGGTGGTCGTGACGTTGAAGCCTTTGCCACCATGCGTAAACAGGAACCAGCCGTCGGCGGTTCTTTGTGGGCGGTCGTAAATCGGGTCTTCGGTCAGTTCGAAGAACTTGTCGCTCCGTACGCGATTGCTTTCCTGGCCGTTTTCATCCAGGTCAATCATCATCAACGTGCCGTCGCCGCAGATGGTCAGGAAGTCATTGTTCTCAACCGGCAAGACCAGCGAGCAACCGGGCGTTGAAATCTCGCCGACAAACTCACGATCCTGCACGTCAATAATGGATATGGATTGCGCCGGTGTTAGGTTATTGATGCCGAGATGGCGACCATCGCTCATCATCCCCGTATACGCGCGATAACCCAGCAACGTCGTCTTCGGTGGAATCTCGATCTCGGCGACCGGCGATAGATTCTCGAAATCGTGCACGATCAGTCGATCCGTTCTTTCACCCCAGGTGCCACGAGACCAGAATACAGACGGCGAGTAAAACTCCTTGCGTTCCATGCTCGCACGCACGCCGGGTGACTGGTTGGCAATTGAGATCAGCCCCTGCATTTCGCCGGTGGTTGCGTCAAATACATAGCCTGCATTGCCGGCGTGGGCGACAAACCAGTTGGGACCTGGGTCCGACATCGTTTCGTTCGGTCCGATGGTTTGCGGCTGGATCTGTGCATGCGCAGCCGGTAGGGCTAACGTCAGGCATAGCAGGGTTTTCGTGATGACACGCATTATTATTAATCCTCCGTTGCCGGTGAATGACAAGGTCCTGTCACCTGCGCCGGAGTCTAGCATGTTGGCGCAGGGGAGGTATGTATTGACGCTGCGTCAGCTGGCAGAATCCGGTCCATGAGCAAGGCACGGAAAATCAGTGCAGTATTGTTTGCTGTGGCAGTACTGCTGGTCCTCTTTGAAGTCAGTGTTTTGCCGCCCACAACCCGTGGGGTCGTTGATCCCGCCGTGGAAGCCCGGTATGCGGCTTGCTACCAGGAAAAAGATGATGGAATTCACGACACGGCATTTGGCACGATCGACAATCCGGATGTGCAAAAGGAATTCATCATATCCAGCCGGGCGCGTGCAGCAGCGGAATGCCGGGCGCTGTTCCCCGAATCAATCACGACGGTTGAGGAGCCTGGCGGGATCAGCCTGAGGCCACGCTTCTGGTAGTCAGCTCGGCAACCCGGAAAAAATTTTCTGGTGCTCGCGAATGATGCGGGCGGTTTCTTCCGGTTCCGGCTGCGTCGACCAGTCGCCCGGTTTGAAGGTGCCACCGAGTAGCAATACATCCGATCGCGAGAACATGTACAGATTGCTCGTGCCGCCACCGATCGTCAGGTAATCGATATCCGGATCAGGCGGGAAGAATACGAGCTGGCCTTTCGCCGGAATCATTTCCTCGTCACCGAATAATTGCCGGGCGCCCATGCCAGTGCAATTGAATAGCACGGGTTCACCCAGGGTCAGCAGTTCTTCCTTGTCCGCAAAACGACGGATCACGATTTTTCCGCCGGCATGATAGAAGTCCTCGGTTACCCTGCGCAGGAACGTGCCGGGTTCGACCATCATCGTCATCGCGATCCGGCAGTAGTCCGTCGGAAATGGATGCTCGCCGGGACCGAGAGTATCTTCGTAGGGATAAAGATCGGCAAACATACCGCTGAATTCGTCGCGACCGGAATTATTGGTGGGTCGGTAGAGTTCCATCCAGCGAATGCCGTAGTCGGCGCCGCCGAGATTGGTATGCGCGTGGTGCGAAACCCGGCCGGCAAAGCGAAGTTGCGACTTGAAGGCATCTGATGAGATATCGGGGTCGTGGGCGCTCGCCGGCCCCCATTCACCGCCGGCGACATTTGACGTGGTATGTCGTGGCATGTCCCGCGTGTAGATCGTAACCTTCCAGCCTGCATCCTGCAGCAGTCGCGCGCTGGTCAATCCCATTACGCCAGCGCCGATTACGGCGGCCTCGCGATGCTCCATGCCGAGGGTCTCGCGAACCGCCAGCGCTGATGAGCCCCAGCACAAGGTAATGCCTGAGCCGCCATGGCCGTAATTGTGTACGATGACTTTCTCGCCCAGCTTTTCGCTGCGTACGACAAATCCGGCCGGGCGATAGGGGCGGTGTCCGACCACTTCACGAATGACGTTTTCGTGGTTGATCCGGGGCGCATACATCGGGTTGCGCGAGTGCGGTCTCCTGAAACCGGCTCCGCTGGACGGCATTGAGGCACAACCAGCGACCGAAGCGGCGAGGGCGCCTGCTCCCATGGTTTTCAGCAGGTCACGGCGTAAGTTTTGATTGTTAGCAGTCATCGATTCGGCTCCCCCGAACAAACCGGACCCGGAGAAGCCTAGTTGGCTTTCTGGTGAATGACAATTAAAGTGCATTGAACCGGAAAGGGGGTGTTTCGATGAGCGATAAAGTATCCCGTCGCGATTTTCTGAATGGCACGCAGGTGGCGATCGGCGCCTCTCTGCTGAGTCCGTGGACCGAGGTGTTCGGTGCTGATAGCGCGAAGTTTGCGCTGGGTGCGGATTACTATCCTCCGTCGAAAACCGGACTGCGGGGCAGTCATGACGGTTCCTGGGAAACGATGCATGCTCGCGTCAGCGGCGCGTCCTGGCCTGTTGGTTCGCCAGAGGAAGAGGTCGATCTCGTGGTCGTTGGTGGCGGCATCAGCGGACTGGCCGCCGCGCATTACTACCGGGAAGATAATCCCGGTGCACGTATTCTTATTCTCGACAATCACGATGACTTCGGTGGACACGCAAAGCGGAATGAGTGGCAGGTCAACGGAGAAACACGCATCGGTTACGGTGGCACGGAAACTATCGACACGCCCTCGTCATATGCGGATGTTTCGAAAGACCTGTTCAAGGAGATTGGCGTAGAGCTCGACAAGTTTTATGACTACTTTGATCAGACGCTCTACGATTCGCTCGACCTGGATTACGCCATCGCCTACGACAGCAAGACCTACGGCAAACGCAAACTGGTGCGTGGCTACGGCAGCCGTCCATGGGAGGAGTTCGCTGCTGAAACGCCGATGAGCGACAAGGCGAAGGCGGACCTGGTGCGTGCTTTCACGGCTGAGGTCGACTACCTGCCGGGAATGACCCGCGACGAGAAGATCGCGCTGCTGAGCCGTATCAGCTATCGCACCTACCTCCGCGATTACGTGAAAGTCGATGAGCAGGTGCTTGAGATGTACCAGCGCTGGGGTATGAGCTACTGGTGCGTCGGCATGGATGAGGTGCCGGCCATCTATATCCTGGGATACGGGGACGGTGGCGGTCTGCCGGGGCTGGAGTACACGGTGAAACGCGAAGGTGGTCGTGGGAGTGAGCCCTATATTCATCATTTCCCCGACGGCAATGCGACCGTGGCGAGGCTCCTGGTCAGGAAACTGATTCCGGACGCGTTACCCGGCGACACGATGGAGGACAGTGTCACCGCGCGGCTCGATTACTCGCTGATTGACCGGGATGGGGCGAAGGTCCGGATTCGTCTCAACAGTACGGTCGTTAACGCACAACACACGGGAAATTCGCAGGCGGTCGACGTGACCTACGTTCACGCAGGCGACGCGCACACGGTTCGTGCACGCCACTGCATCATGGCCTGCTACAACAGCGCTATCCCTTATATATGTTCCGAGTTGCCGGAAGAGCAAAAGGCCGGGCTTGCCTACAACGTCAAGATTCCACTGACCTACACCAAGGTGATGGTGCCGAACTGGCGCTGGTTTGCCGATCTCGGAATTCGATTCGTTTTCTATACCAACGACTTTTTCAAGCAGGTCGAGCTCGACTACCCGGTGACGATGGGCGATTACAACTTCAGCACCTCGCCCGATGGGCCCATGGTCCTGCACATGTGTTACGTGCCTTACTTCGATGACATCCAGGGCCCGGAACAGTGGCGTGCGGGCAGGCGGCGTTTGCTGGAGACGCCATTCTCAACCTTCGAGCATCACGTCAAAGACCAGCTGGACCAGGCGCTGTCGGGAGCGGGTTTCGATGCGGACCGGGACATCAGCGGTATCACGGTGAATCGATGGGCGCACGGCTACGCTTATAGCCCGAACCTGTTATGGGAGCCGAAGTACGCCAGTGAATCGGATAAGCCGTGGGTGAAAGGTCGCCGCCCCCATGGTCGCATCACGATCGCCAATTCGGATGCAGGTGCTTCTGCCAATACGAATTCGGCCATCATCCATGGCTATCGTGCCGTTCGAGAAGCGCTGGACGACTGACGCATCGAACCATGGGGCCGGAGCCAGGAGCACGACTATCCCGTTACCGGCAGCATGATAGCCGCATCCACCCCTGACAATCAGTGGCCGGTGCCGTGCCCGGCGGGGTTTTTGCAGATGCAGTTCGTTGGTGTTTTGCTCAATGTATCACCGGACAAGATTCGCAAATGAAGTGGTCAGGCGGAGTGTTATGCTCTCGCCGTCAATAGAACGACAAGAACCAGACCTTGATCGATAAGAAAGACCATCTCGATGTCCTTGCGGTCAGCACAGTATTGATTCTGTGCATGAGCTGGGGCGTGCAGCAGGTTGTCATCAAGCTCACGCTGGTCGATATCTCGCCGGTGATGCAGGCCGCGTTTCGTTCTATTGGTGCGTTGGTCATTTTGACAGGCTGGGCACTCATACGGCGTGATCCCCTGTTCGTTCGTGATGGCACGCTTTGGTGGGGTGTCGCCGCCGGCATCTTCTTCGCCGCTGAATTCGTGCTGATCTTCTGGGGACTCGAATTCACCAACGCGTCGCGATCGGTGATTTTTCTATTCTGCTCCCCGTTCGTGGTGGCGCTGGGCAGCCAGTGGTTTGTGCCCGGTGAGCGTCTCAATCGGCTCCAGTTTACCGGTCTCGGTATTGCTTTCGTCGGAATTATCATAGCGTTCGGGGAGTCGATGACATTGCCAACCAGGACCATGCTGATTGGGGACACGATGCTCATTGCTGCGGCAATCTTCTGGGGTGCTGCAACCGTGGTGGTTAAAGCAGGACCGCTGGCAACGATTTCGCCGACCCGGACTTTGCTTTACCAGCTCGCAGTATCCGCCCTGATCCTGCCCGTTGCCTCCTGGAGTCTCGGCGAGCCTGGTGTTATTCGCTGGTCGACGTTTGCGATAGCCAGCGTCGCCTACCAGACCATCTGGGTGGTTGCGATCACCTATCTCGCCTGGTTCTGGTTGATTCGTCACTACCCGGCACCGAAGATTGCCTCGTTTACTTTCTTCACTCCGATCTTTGGCGTGTTCGCAGGGTGGCTGATCCTGGACGAACCCCTCACGATCGCCTTGCTGGTCGCGCTGGCGCTCGTGGCTACCGGCGTCTGGCTGGTTAACCGGCAGGAGGCAGGCAATGGCTAAACTGCTCTTCGTTTGCCACTGTCCGTCGGACAACACTCGTCGACTGCGCGATGCCGCGTTGACCGGTATCGATCAACTGGCGCCGGATAATATTAAGGTCCGATCGCTGTCGCCGCTCGAGGCAAGTGCAGAAGATATTGAATGGTGTGACGGTATCTTGATGGGGACGACAGAGAACTTCGGTTACATGGCGGGACTGATCAAGGATTTTTTCGAGCGAATTTACTATCGGTGTCTCGAATCCAGCCAGGGCCTGCCGGTTGCGCTCTATATTCGTGCAGGAGAAGACGGACGAGGAACACAAACGAGCATCGGCAAGATCACGACCGGTCTGCGGTGGAAGAATGTGTCCGAGCCGCTGATCCTTCGCGGCCAGTGGGATGACGCTTTCGACGAACAGGTAGCCGAACTCGCGATGACGCTCGCGGCCGGAATGGATGCTGGCATCTACTAGTCGAGACCGGGCAGTATCGCCAGCTGCCAAAGCACATAACCCAGGTCACTAGGATGCAGGTCGTATTCCTGGTTGGATGGTTTTCCCGGAAGAGCCCGGGCCGATCAGCTCGCCATCTGATCGGGTGAATCTGAATATTCCGGGCGGCATTGCCGGTACAATTCTCCGATCGGCAGTCGGGAGAAGGCTTTTGAGAATCATCGGACGAATTCGCGACAGCGCGAAATCGATCAAGGCGGCGATGACGCCGCCCATGGCCGGTTGGACCGGCGCAGCGATCGCGGTCTGCATCCTCGGGACGATAATTGCGGCCGCCTTTTTCACGACGACCTTCCTGCAGGACTTCACGCTGCAAAAGCTGCCGGCCTATATTGCGACTGTCAGCCTGTCGATTGCGGCCGGGTTTGGCGTAATTCTGGCTGCCACGCTCGTGATGAAGATTCCGGTGCCGTATCGGTATGCGCTTGCACTGTTCGCGCCCTTTATCCTGATGTACACGTTTCCGGGCGGTGCGCCGCACAGCCTGATCGCCGGCGTCGTCCTGATACTGCTGTTTTCGTTGATGGGCGGGGCATACGCAGCACTGCAACGCGGCGGCTTCAGTTTTCCGTACCAGAAGATCGCGTTCTCGGTGCTGGCACTCGGCGTCCTGGGCGTCATTGCCGGCCTTTATGCGATCTTCAGTGCAAAGGACATCGCCAACCCGATTCTCGAGGACTATGTCCTGGAGGATCGGACGCTCGACCTGCCAAATCCAGGGTTGCCGGGGGATTACGAGGTGTTGACGCTCACCTACGGCAGCGGCAAGGATCTGCGCCGCCCCGAATACGGTGACGAGGTGGATATCGTGTCGCGACGCGTCGATGGCTCGAAGCTGATCGATAACTGGGACGGCCTTGCCGGTTGGCTGCGTTCATCTTACTGGGGCTTTGGTGTCGACGAGTTACCCCTGCAGGCGCGCGTATGGTACCCCGATGGCGATGGCCCGTTCCCGCTCGTGCTGATCGTGCACGGCAATCACAGCATGGAAGACTTTTCCGATCCGGGCTACGACTATCTGGGCGAGCTTTTCGCAAGCCGCGGCATCATTCTGGCCTCCGTGGATGAGAATTTTATTAACTTCACCCGTTCCGCATGGGTCAATGTCTTTGAGAATCAGCCCGGCCTGCGTGAGGAAAACGATGCTCGCGGGTGGTTGTTGCTCGAGCACCTCGCACTCTGGCGCGACTGGAACAACGAGGAAGGTCACCGTTTCTCCGGCAAGGTCGACACCGAACGGTTCGCTTTGATTGGTCACTCGCGCGGCGGTGAAGCGGTCGGCATTGCTGCCGCATTCAACGCACTGGACCGCTACCCGGACGATGCCACGGTGGACTTCGATTTCGGTTTCAACCTGCGGGGCGTCATCGCCATTGCACCGGTTTACGGACAATATGAGCCGCGCGACCGGCCGACACCAGTCCGGGATGTCAACTACTTCACCATTCATGGCGATATGGATGGTGACGTTCAGACTTTCGAAGGCGTCGCACAGTATTCGCGAACGATGTTCTCTGGCGAAGAACATCGCTTTCGCTCTTCGCTTTATGTCCTTGGCGCCAATCATGGCCAGTTCAATACGACCTGGAACAATGTCGATGTGGGTTTGTTCCGCGCCTGGGCGCTGGATCTCGACGGCATCATGGACGGTGAGGCCCAGCGTGATGTCGCCCGCGTCTACTTCAGTGCATTCCTGGAAGTCGTGCTCTATGACCGGAAGGAATACCTGCCAATGTTCCGCGATGCGCGGTATGCGGCTGACTGGTTGCCCGACACCTTTTATATCAGTCAGTACGCCGATACGGATGACACCGTCATCACCGACTTCGAGGAAGATATCGACCCGTCGACGATGCGCATTCCCGGCGGGCGGATCACGACGGCAAACCTCAGCAAGTGGTTCGAGGTCGCTAACGAACTCAAATACGACGAGCTGGATACCCACAGCCTCGTCGTTGCCTGGGATGAGCGATTCAGCGAAGAGCCGGCCCGTGTTCAGTTCGAATTGCCCACGCCGATCGGGGCGGAAACACTCGTGATGTCATTGTCGGCCTACGACACGGGTACCTTGCCGGACGACTTTGAAAAGGAGGGTGGCGACGATCCGGATTCGGAGGACTTCTCAGACGATGAGTCCAGGAACCCGGAGCCACTCGACTGGACCATCGTGCTGACAGACAGCAACGGACAAACCGCTGCATTGCCGTTGTCCACGGACTCGGGCCTTTACCCGCTCATCAATGCGATCCCGTGGCGCGCAGGCTTCCTGGATTCGACCGACCCTACTGAAGTCCTGTTTCGCCGCTTCGAATTGCCACTGGCCGAATTCGTGTTCGCGAATCCTGATTTCGATCGAATGGCCATTGCGGAGATCAGCTTTGTATTCGATCGATCGGGGAAGGGCGCAATCATCATTGACGATCTGTTGGTTACCCGGGCGCAGTAGGAGGCGCAATGCCGCTGGACAAACTTCAAATCAATCACTGGGATGGCATCGAACTCGAAACCGTCAATCCGTACATGAAACGGCGTATCGCTACCGGTGAACTCATGACGGTGGCCCGAGTCTACCTGGCGGACGGCTACACCGTGCCGATGCACAGCCATCACAATGAACAGGTGACCCAGGTTATCAGCGGGAAGATGCACTTCGTATTCGGTGAAAACCGGGACAAAGAACAGGTGCTCGGCCCTGGCGACTGCGTGGTCATACCGGCACATTTTCCGCACGAAGCGACCGCCATCGGGGATGTCGAGGAAATGGATATGTGGGCGCCGCGCCGTGAGGACTGGCTGGACGGCTCGGATGCCTACCTGACGGAATAGGGGTTTCGGGCCTGTGCTGCTTGGTTTTTGTCAGGCGGCGAGAACGTCCCGGGCCCCTGGAATGACGGGACCAGGCACAGCGCATCGCCCTTGCATCCGCTGTGATATAAAGCGCATTCACTGCGTCACGATGAATATCACAAAGCGATGGCTGAGTTGAAAGATGACCTGGACCAGTACCCGGTTGCCCAATCGGGCGAGGTCGTGCAGCGGGTTCCGGTTATCGACGTCGGCGCCATCGTTCATGATGCGGCATCGCCGGCCGCCAACGAAGCTGTGCAGTCAATTGCCGCCGCTGCATCGGAGTGGGGTTTCTTCCAGGTCGTCAATCACGGAGTCCCCGGTTCACTGATCGATGCCACCTGGCGCGAGACCACCGACTTTTTTGACCGGCCCGCATCCGTCAAGGACGCGATCATGCGCACCCGGGACAATCCCTGGGGGTATTACAACAACGAACTCACCAAGAACCAGCGCGACAAGAAGGAAGTGTTTGACTACACGACCGACGGTGTCGATCCAATTTACGCATCCGAAAATCGCTGGCCCGACGTTGACGACAGTTTTCGGAAAACCCTGTGTGCCTACCGGGACGCGGTGACCGACCTCAGCCTCGCCTTGTTACGTGCGTTCTGCATCGGACTCGATTTGCCTGCCGGATTCATGCAGTCCGATTTTGCGAAGGGTCATACCGGCTTCATCCGCCTGAACTATTACCCGGTCAGGGATCCGCTGGAAGCCGCCAATGTCGAGGCATTGCCGGTAGCCGATCTTGGTGTACACCACCATACTGACGCCGGGGCCCTGACCGTATTGATGCAGGATGACGTCGGCGGATTGCAGGTAT
>CAZVWF010000074.1:0-4279 GCA_964630795.1 uncultured Woeseia sp.
CGAAACGCTGGAACACCTGGGCGCAGACATCCGCTGGTCGTCCTGCAACATCTTCTCTACCCAGGATCATGCAGCTGCAGCCATTGCTGCCGCCGGTGTCCCGGTGTTTGCCTGGAAAGGTGAGACCGAGGACGAGTACTGGTGGTGCGTCGAACAGACGATCAAGGGACCGGACGGCTGGACACCGAATATGATTCTCGATGACGGCGGCGACCTGACGATCTATATGCACGACAAGTTCCCGGAACTGATGGGCGATGTCAAAGGCCTTTCGGAAGAGACAACGACGGGCGTCAAACGCCTGTACGATATGCAGAAAGACGGCACCCTGGCCTGCCCGGCATTCAACGTCAACGACTCTGTAACCAAATCCAAGTTCGACAACCTGTACGGTTGCCGTGAATCGCTCGTCGACGGGATCAAACGTGCCACCGACGTCATGATCGCCGGTAAAATCGCCATCGTTTGTGGCTTTGGCGATGTCGGCAAAGGCTCCGCGCAGTCACTGCGTGGACTGGGCGCGACGGTCTGGGTCACGGAAATCGATCCCATTAATGCCCTGCAGGCGGCGATGGAAGGCTATCGCGTCGTCGACTTCGACGAAGTCTGCGACCAGGCCGACATCGTCGTCACGGCAACAGGCAACTTCCACGTTGTCAGTGGCGCACAAATGGAGCGCATGAAAGACCAGGCGATTCTCTGCAACATCGGTCATTTCGATAACGAGATTGATGTCGCGCACCTGCAGCAGTACGAGTGGGAGAACATCAAGCCGCAAGTCGATCACATCATCTTCCCCGACGGCAAGCGCATCATACTGCTGGCGGAAGGCCGACTGGTGAACCTGGGCTGCGCGACCGGCCATCCGAGCTTCGTGATGTCCAATTCGTTCACGAACCAGGTGCTGGCGCAGATCGAATTGTGGCAAAACGGTGATCAGTACGAAAACGAGGTGTACGTATTGCCGAAGCACCTCGATGAGAAAGTGGCGCGCCTGCATCTCGACCGGATCGGTGCGAAGCTGACCGAGCTCTCCGATAAGCAGGCCGAGTACATCGGCGTCGCCAAGGAAGGGCCTTTCAAACCAGACCATTACCGCTACTGATAATAGAGCGCGTCGATGCCGCGAGATCCGGTACGGATTCTGCAGGTAACAGACCCGCACCTGTATGCCGAGGCGGACGGCAGTCTGCGCGGCACGGTGACTGCCGACTCGCTCAATGCCGTGGTCGATCACATCGGCCGGCAGAAATGGCCGGCCGATTTCGTTGCCGTAACGGGCGACATCGTTCAGGACGACTCTGCCGGCGCCTATGCCCGCTTCAAGGACCTGCTGGCGCCGATCGGCCTGCCCGTCCATTGCATTCCTGGCAATCACGACGTGCCTGCGTTCATGCAGGCGGCACTTTCCGGTAGCCCTTGGCACTACTGCGAGGCGTTTGTCATCGGCGACTGGCAGATTATCGGCGTCGACAGTCACCTGGAGGGCGATGCCGGCGGCACGGTCAGTAAGGAAGAACTCTCACGGCTGCGGCAAACGCTGGTGAATACGAACGCCCCGCATGCGGCTGTTTTTTTGCACCATCCACCGCTCCAGGTGGGGAGTCGCTGGCTGGACAGTGTCGGCCTGCACAATGCGCAGGAATTCCTGGACGTGATCACTGCCGCCGGCAACGTGCGCACAGTGGTATTCGGACACGTGCACCAGGCCTTCGACGAGATGTACGAATCGATTCGTATCATGGGCACACCATCGACCTGCGCACAGTTCAAACCTCGTGAAGACAAGTTTGAACTGGACGACACGCCGCCGGCCTACCGGCGCATCTCCCTGGTGCCGGACGGGTCGATCGACACGGAACTCATGTGGCTGGGTATAGATAAATGAATACGATGCGTCCCGGTTTGCTGGCAATCACTGCATTCGTATTGCTGGCGTGCATTGCCCGCGCCGACGACGAATACCCGCTGTCGATGTGGCAAATCAATGGCGACACCAATCGCATTTACCTCCTCGGCTCGATACACCTGTTGCGCGAACAGGATCATCCGCTGCCCGCCGGTATTTACGCTGCCTACAACGATGCGGAAAAGCTGATCATGGAACTCGACATGGACGACATGGATCCGTTCGAGGGACAGGCGCTGACCAACGAGCTCGGATTGATTCAGGACGGCCAAAGCCTGAGCGATCTGCTGGGCCCGGACTTGTATGCCGAAGCCGAAGCCCTGGCAACGGCGGCACAGATTCCTATAACACTGCTGGCGCAAGCAGAACCCTGGTTTGCCGCGATGAATGTCGAAATCATGTTGCTTATGCGCATGGGCTTTAGTCCGTCTTTCGGCATCGAAACGCACCTGATGGAACGGGCGATGGCCGACAACAAGGAGATCCTGGGTTTCGAAACCATGCGTCAGCAGCTCGAGTTCCTGGACGGGCTGTCCAAAGAAGCTCAGAACGCCATGTTGATTCAGGCACTGTCCGAAGGTGTCGAAATCGAAGGCATGATGGACACGGTGATCGACGCCTGGCGCAAGGGCGACGTAGAGTTCATGGAGGACAATCTGCTTGCCGACATGGAGAACCACCCGGAGCTGAATCGCGTCATCGTCGTGGACCGCAATATCGACTGGACCAACCAGATCGAGGAATTAATCGATGACGATATCGACTACCTGGTCGTTGTCGGCACGCTGCATCTCGTCGGTGACAAAGGCGTGCCGGAGCTGCTCGAGGCGCGCGGCTACGAAGTCGTCCAGATGATGCAATCTGCGAATTAGCTTCCCCCTGGTCTCGCGTATTCGCGAGATGACCTTCCCGGTCGGACTCAGGCCGGCCGGTACGCCGCGATTGGAGCGCTTCCCGGTGTCAACCTGGCGGCCATTTCGGGCTGGCCGGGCCCCGACACAGCCGGTAGCATTCCTGAACCATCAGTTGGGGTCATCATGAGTTATTTCGAAGAAGCACGAGAATTCATTGCGGGCGGCGTTAATTCGCCGGTCCGCGCCTTTGCCGGGGTCGGTGGCGAGCCGGTCTTTATTCGCAGCGCGAGCGGCGCCTGGCTCGAAACCGAGGACGATCGCAGGCTGATCGACTATGTCGGTTCCTGGGGCCCGATGATCCTCGGCCATGGCCACCCGTCAGTGATCGCTGCCGTCAAAGAGGCTGCCGACACAGGATTGAGTTTCGGCGCGCCGTCGTTGATCGAAACGCGTCTCGCGAAAAAGATCAGCGAAATGATGCCGTCGATCGAGCGGGTGCGCATGGTGAGCTCCGGCACCGAGGCAACGATGAGCGCTATCCGGCTTGCACGCGGCTTCACCGGACGGGACAAGATCATCAAGTTCGAAGGCTGCTATCACGGCCATTCGGACTCGCTATTGATCAAGGCAGGCTCGGGCGCACTGACGCTGGGCGTGCCCAGTTCGCCCGGCGTTCCGGCAGGACTGGCAGAACATACACTCACGCTCGAATTCAACGACATCGAGAGCGTGCAACAGGCTTTCCTCGAATTGGGTGACGAGATTGCCTGCGTCATCGTCGAGCCCATTGCGGGCAACATGAATATGGTGCCACCCGTAGATGGCTTCCTCGAGACTCTGCAGCAGTCGTGCACGGATCATGGTGCTATTCTGATCCTGGACGAAGTGATGACCGGGTTTCGTGTCGCTGCAGGCGGCGCCCAGTCGGTCTGCAGCATAACGCCGGACATGACAACAATCGGCAAGGTCGTCGGGGGCGGACTACCGGCGGCAGCGTTCGGGGGCCGTGCTGACATCATGGCCAGCCTCGCGCCTGACGGACCCGTCTACCAGGCCGGCACCTTGTCCGGCAATCCGCTCGCGATGGCCGCGGGGCTTGCGACGCTCGAAGAAATCTCAACGGGTGGTTTCTTCGACGCGCTGTCTGCAACCACCCGGACCCTGGTGGACGGCCTGAAGGCCTGCGCCGACGATAATGACATTCCGCTGGCGACAGAATGTCTTGGTGGCATGTTCGGATTTGTGTTCACCGATGACGGGCCGGTACGCAAATTCGACCAGGTCGCCACAGCAGACATCGATCGCTTCAAGTTCTTCTTTCACGGCATGCTGGCGGAAGGCGTCTACCTCGCGCCTTCAGCGTTCGAGGCAGGCTTTGTTTCGTCTGCGCACGGTGATGAAGAGATTGCCCGGACGCTGGAAGCTGCAAACAAAGTGATGGCGTCATTGCGAGCGCAGTGAAACAACCCTGCAAACCTGCTTCCATGACAAATGGAGCGCCGCATCGGGCGATGCC
>CAZVWF010000074.1:4379-11407 GCA_964630795.1 uncultured Woeseia sp.
GCGATGCCGAGAGCCTGATTGCGACCGTCGTAGTTACAAACGAACCGTATCCAGCACAGCGCGCATCGACTCGATGCGTTGAATGGGGTCATCAATTTCCAGGCAGGTTTGCTTTTGCGCCAGGTTGATAGGCAGGATCTCTGCGAAACGATAGCTGACCCAGCCAGCATCGTCGTAGTCCTTTTCCAGACCTTGGTAATAGCGGTCCAGGTTGTCGATAACCCCGTGCAGGATCTTCGCGAGCGGTTTGTATTCCTCGGGTAACTTGCAGGCAGGTGGTGGCGGCAGCAACTCAATCTCACCGATCATCAGGCCATCGTCTTCACAACGAACAGACAGGCTGCGAAAACGCTCCGTGCCGGTGGCTGTTACACCCAGGAGACCGTCGCTGCCCTGGTACCAGTCCGTGATGTGTGCCAGCGTACCGATATCCAATGTCGAAGCAGGCCCCGTCTCGCTGCCTTCCTTGATCAATAGCACCCCGAACGGGCTGTCTGTCTTCAGACAGCGGCTGATCATATCGAGATAGCGTTGTTCGAAAATTCGCAGCGGCAGCGGGCCGCCGGGATAAAGGACCGTGCGCAACGGGAAGAGGGGAATCTCCATCCCATCAGTATAGAAGCGACTGGGCCTTATGGCATGCGTCGAGCCTGCAGGGCCATGGTCAGTTTCTGGCGGGCCGCCCCGAATCCGCCATTGCTCATGAAAATCACCTGATCACCGGCCCTAGTGGCCGCTGCCATGGCGTCGACGAGCTCATCATAGGTGGCATAAAGACTACAGCGATCGCCCAGTCCGGCCAGACTGGCGTCCAGGGTAATTTCCATACCCTCCGGCCGATAAACGAACATGAGATCGGCGGCTTCCAGAGAACGCGCCAGCGTATCGGCGTGAACTCCCATCTTCATGGTATTCGAGCGCGGTTCCAGCGCGACCACGATACGATTGGCGGGAAAGCGCCTCTTCATACTCTCGATGGAACGACCTATCGCCGTCGGGTGATGAGCGAAGTCGTCATACAGCGCGATGTCGGCGACCGTCGCCGTTCGTTCCATCCGACGCTTTACACCGTCGAATCGGGTCAGGGCATCGACGGCACGATCGATTGGCACGCCGGCAGATTTCGCAGCGGCAACGGCTGCCAGTGCATTCTCAAGGTTGTGAACGCCGCCGAGTTTCCACAATCCCCCGGCAGATGTCTGACCGTTTGTCATTGACAGATGGCGCTCGCCTTTATCAACGAAATGCCCGGTCCACTCGCCCTCACCTTCGGTGGCAAACCGCTCGACCGGTGTCCAGCACCCCTGTTCGATGATCTTCGAAACACATTCGTCGTTACCGTTAATGATCACGCGACCGTTGGCCGGTACGGTGCGCATCAATTGGTGAAATTGCCACAGGATGTCGCCCAGATCGTCATAGATATCGGCGTGATCGAACTCGAGATTGGTGATCACCAGCGTCTGTGGCCGGTAGTGGACGAACTTCGCACGCTTGTCGAAAAACGCTGTGTCGTATTCATCCGCTTCGACGACGAAGTACCCGGACTCGCCGAAGCGCGCAGAATCACCGAAGTTGACAGGAACACCTCCAATCAGAAAACCGGGTTCCAGCCCGGCGTCCTCCAGGATCCAGACCAGCATGCTGGCGGTCGTCGTTTTGCCATGGGTGCCGGAGACCGCCAATACATGCCGCCGGTGCAAGACATGCTCGGAAAGCCACTGTGGACCCGAACAATAGGCGACCCGGCGGTCGAGCATTGCCTCGACGACAGGATTGCCACGACTCAGTGCATTGCCGACGACGACGTAGTCCGGGCCTATGTCTAGCTGACCCGGGTCATAGCCCTCAATAATATCGATACCGAGATCGGCAAGCTGGGTGCTCATCGGCGGATAAACGTTGGCGTCGCAACCCGTCACCTTGTGACCGGCCGCTTTGGCGAGCGCTGCAATGCCACCCATGAAGGTTCCGCAGATTCCGAGAATATGTATGTGCATACGTCAGGCCGCCGGCATCATTGTCAGTGCGTCATAGGCAAGTCGTTGGGCAATATAGATGGTCAGGGCGATAGCGATACCGGTATACCAGTGCTGATTAATCGCCCGCGCGATGATATGGCCTTTTACAGGAACAGACCAAATTAAAACGAGCCACGCGATTAACGCGGCAACCGGGTCACCCGCAATCGGCCGCAGCAAGACATAGGTCGCCACCATCATGATGGTCAGGATAGAGCCGCAGGCCATGATGCAGGACACGGTCGGCAGGAATCGATGCGCAAATCCGGTGGCCGCCATAACGATCCCGTAAAAACCGTAACCCAGGAAGCTGACAAAGACGGATACGAGCACGATGCCGGTACCGGTCGACGCGACCATTACTTCCGAGATAAACATGGCGATCGCAAACAGGCCCAGAGCAATCATCAGGATCAGCATCGAATGCGGCACGTCCTCCGGCCCTTTGCGCAATCGAATGATGTCCAGAAATGTCAGAAGAAGAAGTTGCAGTGTTCTGTCACAATAGTGGCATGCCCGTGCAACATCATCTCACGTCACTTCCCGCTTTCGTAGACCTTCTCTTTCTCCGCGATGTCTGATTACCAATTGGTCGACCTTACTGTCGACGATAGTCAGGCGCTGGCAACGGGCATTGAATCCCGCATCGGCGTCGACACCGAATTCATGCGTGAGAGGACGTTTTTCGCGGAGCTATGCCTGATGCAGATCTCCACACCGGACAACGTCTACTGCGCCGATCCTCTCGGCGAGCATGGTAACGGCAAGGCTCGTGAGGAATTCTGGACGGCCATTACGCAGCCCGAATGGGTGCTGCACGCCGGTCGCCAGGACCTCGAAGTGATATACCAGACATCCGGCAAGATGCCCACCTCGATCTTCGATACGCAGATTGCCGCAGCGTTCCTTGGGCTGCAGCCGCAGATTGGCTATGCCGGGTTGGTCAAGGCGCTCTTCTCCGAGGAACTCGACAAGTCACACACCCGGGCCGACTGGTCGAAACGGCCGATTGGCGACGCCCTGCTGCGCTACGCAGCAGAAGATGTGCTGTATCTTTTGCCGGCATACGACGAACTCAGGACGCGACTCGATAAGCTGGGCCGCCTGGAATGGGTACTCGCCGATTCCAGGAATCTCCTGGACGTGCGGCTCTATGAAACCGATCCCTCGTTGGCGATAGACCGCCTCAAAGGTGCGCGAAATCTGCGCGGGCGTTCCCGTGCCGCGGCGACGGCGCTGGCCAGTTGGCGGGAGTCTCAAGCCCTGCGACGAAATCGGCCGCGCCAGTGGATCATCAGGGACAATGTGCTGATCGACATCGCGATCAATGCGCCCGGGTCGAAGTCTGCATTAATGCAGGTCGACGGTCTGTCGGAAAAGATGGTGCATCGGCTGGGCGGGGACATTCTTCGAATCCTCGCCGAGGCAAGGCACGACACGAGCGGCTACGAACCCCCGCGCCGACCGAACGAAGCCGAGAAGGCCGCGCTGAAAGAAATGCAGAGCAAGGTCGCCGCGGTCTCCGAAGAGCTGGGACTGGCGGCCGAACTGTTGGCGCCGAAAAAGGAGCTTTCAGCCATAATGCTCGGCAGCCGGGAATCTCGCGTCCTGAATGGCTGGCGCCGCGAACTGATTGGCGATCAGTTACTGGGCTTACTCTAGCGCTTCGAGAAAGCGCCCATAGACTTCGTCCACAGAGCCATCGGCATCCACCGTCCGTAATTTGTCCTGCCCTCGATAGAGGGCAACCAGGGGCTCCGTCTGCCTGCGATAAACATTGAGGCGGTTCCCGATGATTTCTTCGTTGTCATCCTCGCGCTGGACGAGTTCACCACCGGCTGACGTACATTCGTCCAGTTCTTCCTGTGGCGAGAAATAGATATTCAGCAACTTGCCGGTCAGCGAGCATGTCCGCCTTCCGGTCAGGCGCTTCATCAGAATATCGAAGTCGACGTTCATGAAAATCGCTGCGTCCAGGGGCTTGCCGAGCTCGTGCAGGAGCGCATCGAGGTCATTGGCCTGTTTCTCATTCCGCGGAAAGCCGTCGAGAATAAAGCCCTGCTGCGCATCGGGTTCAGCCAGCCGGTCCCGAATGATGCGGATCATCACATCGTCAGAAACCAGGTTGCCCGCGTCAATGATTGCTTTCGCCTGACGCCCTACCGGGCTGCCCGACTCCACGGCGGCCCGCAGCATATCACCGGTGGAAATTTGCGGAACGTTTAGTTCCGCCATGAGCTTTTTGGCCTGGGTGCCTTTGCCGGATCCCGGGGCGCCCAGCAGTACGATACGCACGTTCTCGGTCTCTCAATGTTTGCGGTCAGCTGAGGGCGACCTACGCTAGTGGAAATGACCGGACAGGTCAACGAAGCCGGCTTGTGCCACAGAGCGATGAACCGCGCAGCTGATTCCGTTATCCTTCGCCTCGATTCGAAAACCAGCCAGGGAAATTCTGCAGATGTCGAAACCGAATGCATTCTATGCTCAATCCGGCGGTGTTACCGCAGTCATCAATGCCACGGCCAGTGGCGTCATCGAAACGGCCCGCAAGCATCGCGACAAGATCGCCAATGTCTATGCAGGTCAGAATGGCATCATCGGCGCCCTGACCGAAAACATGATCGACACGAACAAGGAGTCGGCAAAAACCATCGCGGGACTCCGGCACACACCAGGCGGCGCATTCGGCTCGGCCCGTTACAAGCTCAAGGGCATCGAGGAAAACCGACGCGAGTACGAACGCCTGATCGAAGTCTTCAAGGCGCACAACATCGGCTACTTTTTTTATAACGGCGGCAATGACTCAATGGATACTGCCCACAAGGTATCCCAGATTTCCCGGCGCATGGGCTTTCCCGTGCAGTGCCTGGGCATCCCCAAGACCGTCGATAACGATCTGCCAGTCACCGATAACTGCCCGGGCTTTGGCTCTGTAGCGAAGTATGTCGCCGTCTCGACGAAAGAGGCCGCACTCGATGTATTGTCGATGGCCGAGACGTCCACAAAAGTATTCGTCCTCGAGGTGATGGGCCGGCACGCCGGCTGGATTGCTGCGGCAGGCGGACTCGCCGGCTCCGGCGCTCCGCACGAACCACCGCATATCATTCTCTTCCCGGAGATCCCGTTCGTAAAACGGGCCTTCCTGAAGCGCGTCAAAGCGTGCGTCCGCGACTACGGGTACTGCGTCATCGTCGTTAGCGAGGGCGCGGCTTACGCCAACGGAAAATTCCTTGCGGAAGCCGGCACCAAAGACGCGTTCGGGCATGCACAACTCGGCGGCGTCGCACCGGTTGTCGCACAAATGGTGCGGGACGACCTGGGTTTTAAATATCACTACGCAGTGGCCGACTATCTGCAACGCTCTGCGCGGCACATCGCTTCAGCGACGGACGTCAAGCAAGCCTATGCCGTCGGCGAGGCGGCAGTGAAGATGGCGCTTCGCGGTGAAACAGCGGTGATGCCGGTCATCAAGCGTGTATCCGACAAGCCCTACCGGTGGAAAATTGACAAGGCACCGCTGGGGCGGATCGCCAACAAGGAGAAAATGGTGCCGCGCCGATACATATCGAAGGATGGTTTTTCAATAACCACGGCTGGCCGGCGGTACCTGGAACCCCTGATCAGGGGCGAGGATTACCCCCCATATAGCAATGGCTTGCCGAACTACGTCACACTCAAAAGTGTGCCTGTGTCGAAGAAGCTAAACACCACATTTGTGGTATGATGCGCGCGCTTTCGAGCCCGGCCTGCGGAAAAAATGTCCAATTAACCGCACGATCGGCAAGCATCAAAACAACAGATTTCATTCGGTGGGACAACCCCGAACGCGTTCTACGTGGCTTGAGGTGCAACGCATCGCCCCTCGCAGCCCTGTATGCCGCGCGCTCTCCCGCCAGACGACGTTGACGGAGTAATAATCAGTATGTCAGTAACAATCATCCTGGCCCTGTCCCTGTTCGGACTCGTTGTGGCCTTTTACTACTCACGCTCGGTCAGCCGCGTTGCGGTCGATATGGGTGTCGAAGACGCCGACACGCGCGGCAAACTGCGCAAGATTCATTCGGCGATCGCCGATGGCGCGATGGCATTCCTCAAGCAGGAATACAAGTTCATGGGCATCTTCATGGTCCTGTTCGGCATCGTCATCGCCCTCCTGATCGATGATCACCATACAGAGAACGTCAATGAAGGCATCTACACCGCCATCGCGTTCATTTTCGGCGCGATCATCTCGATCGCCAGTGGCTATATCGGCATGAAGATCGCAACGGCGGGCAACGCTCGCACGACCGTCTCGGCCAACCAGTCGCTCTCCGGCGCGTTCAACCTGGCGCTGCACTCCGGCGCTGTCATGGGCTTCGCACTGGTCAGCCTGGCCTCGCTCGGCATGCTGCTCATCTACCTCGCGCTTAAGTATGTGATGCCTGAAGATCTGCCAGCGCACATATTGATGGAAGTCATCGCCGGCTTCGGTCTCGGCGGTTCGGCCATCGCGCTGTTTGCGCGCGTGGGCGGCGGCATCTTTACGAAAGCAGCCGACGTCGGTGCCGATCTCGTTGGCAAGGTCGAGGCAGGCATCCCCGAAGACGACCCGCGTAACCCGGCCGTTATCGCAGACAACGTTGGCGACAACGTCGGTGACGTCGCTGGCATGGGCGCTGACCTCTTTGGCTCCTGTGCAGAGAGCACCTGCGCCGCAATGGTCATCAGCGCAATAGCCTTCGCCGGTAACGTTGATGCGCTTCTTTATCCGATCGTCATCTCGGCGATCGGCATTCCGGTCAGCCTGCTCACGATCCTGGTGATCCGCGTTAATACCGAAGCCCAGGTCGGCCCTGCCCTGAAACGCATGCTGATCATTTCGAGCGCACTGATGGCAGCCGTCATGTACTTCGTGACCGAGATGCTCGTACCGGCAGAGTTTGCAATCAACGGCGTCTCGTATACGTCCCTCGGCGTCTACCTGTGCTTCCTGACCGGACTCATCGCCGGCCTCGTCGTGGGGCT
>CAZVWF010000075.1:0-1604 GCA_964630795.1 uncultured Woeseia sp.
TCGTTGCGCTGGACAAGGATGCCGCTCGGCAACTTCGCTGGGAAGACTAAAGCGTGACCTGCCATCGGGCTGTAGTCTGTAGCTCGGCGTTTTACTTTCCAGGCGCTTTGTCTGGGTGGTCGTGTTCCTGGCGGCCCAGGAGCCGATCACCCCAGTTCATGTACAGCGCGATGCGCCTGCTCGATCGCCGATTCAGTCATTGCGTCAGTCGCCGCATCGTGTGCTGCAAACGCGATATTTCCGACACGTTGTCGCGCATCGACCCATGGCCGTTGATCCTGGCGCCAGTACTCTTCCCACCAGGCAACCTCGTTGGTCTCGGGGTCGAATGAATACGAGTAGCCATGCGGGTGGCGATTGACGGTAATCGCAGCGATGTCCCGCGCGGGATCGAAACCGCCGGGACCCAGCATGCGCTCGAGCTGGTCACGAAGGATTCTTTCGTATTCCTCGAAGGATGTCTCGAGCATCTGCCGGCGCCCCGCCTTGAACTGTTCAGCTGCAGGCAAACCTGGCGCAAGCGGGTTATGCCAGAAGTGCAGAACGACGGGTTCGTCGGGCGACGTTGAGAACTTGTAGTCGCCCATGCTGACCGGGTGTGTGAAGCGTACGACCTGGTAAAAACTACCCGGACACCAGGCAGTGTGTATGCCGAGGTTCGCCAGGCTGTGCCAGTCGCGTATCAATGCCTTCGCGCTCAATAAAGGCGAACGAGCCGCCTTCGCCGCCTCGGCCAGTTGCGACTGCGGCGCGTCGGGGCAAACGTAAGGCAGCATCGAGTGATAGCCCGCCCAGATCACCTTGCTCGCAGAGACCGTATAAGCGCTTCCATCATTCACGTAAGTGACGTCGACATCAGCGTCCATATCGCCGCGCTGGTGCTGCAAGCGAACTGCCGTGCTGCCGAGACGGATGCGCGTGAGGTTGTCTGGCTGATCGAGTTCCGAGTAGTCGAATTTAGCAGTAACAATATCGTCCATGGTGTTGCCCGGCGCGACGGATGGCACCAGCTTTCGCACCAGCAGTCGAGCGACGGACGCATTGCCATCAGGGAAGTAGAAGCGACTGTCATCGTAAGGCGTGGTGTTGTAACCAATGTCCATGCCGGCAAAGCCCGGATCGCCATTCCGCCAGGCCAGCCAGGCCGGATAGGCATCGGCCCCGATCGCCCAGGCCGCCTCCGGCATCTTCTGGATGAACGTGAGAACTTCCTCGCCCATGCCGGCGTACTTCTCGAGATACTCGCGCCAGCTGTGCGTTTCGAGCACTTCGCGGCGCTCGTCTGTCGTCATGCCTTCCAGGTAGTCCGTTTCGTCAGCGAACAGTCGGAGGAGCTGTTCCTTTGCCTCGTCAGACAACGGCGCATTATCCAGCGAATCGGCAAAACCGTACTGGCCCTTCGCGAGGAAGTCCGCACCGAAGGTTTCCTTGTCGAACCAGGTAACTCGGCCCGGCCCATACGGCTCGAAGAAGTCATCGTGCCAGACTTCGCTGTGGCGGTCGGTGTCGATGCCCAGCTCGCGCACGACTTCTTTTGCAACGGCCGGGTAGGTGTCGGGCGATTCCATGAACGTCGTGCCGCCGTAGCTCAGGAACAGGCGGCC
>CAZVWF010000075.1:1704-11403 GCA_964630795.1 uncultured Woeseia sp.
CGAATCCCGGACTGCCCCGGTGGGTAATAGGTGGATGGGGTCCGGCCAACAGGCTCGCCGTTGCGCGCACACGCCGGCAGCATCGATGCCCCGATTGCGACGCTGACCCCACCGAGGAAATCGCGGCGCGTGATTTCACGATCCATGCCTAAGCGTTTGTCACGTGGTTCCATCGTTCTCTCCTGCCTGTAGCGACCCGCTGCAGGTGTTCAATACGAATAATACGCCCCAAGAATAGCCGATAGTCCCGCCACTTCGCCAAGGGCGTGTTTCAGAAATACCGGTCCGCCAGCGACTCCACCGCGCGTCTTGCTTCATTGGCGGCACCGGTCCAGTACTGGTGACCCCGGAGTTCCGAGTGCGCAATCATGATGCGGCCGATAGGCTCGCGAAGAATGTCAGCTGGCGCAGAATTGCCATTACTACCAAACAAATAGCCAGGTGCCGGGTTTGCATAGGCATGCCCCCAGCGATTGAGCACGATGCCCGCAATATCGGTAGCCGGATCAAACCCGCCCGCAGAAAACATTTCGGTCATTTGCTCGCGCAGTTGACGTTCGTATTCGGTAAATGACGTACCCAGCATCTCCGCCCGGCCGACAACCCCCTGCTGGCGCCACGGCAAGCCCGGCTTGAAGATGGGTATGTAAAACGTCATCACGATAGGCTTGTCCGGATGCAGTGGCTGCGACTCGCCATCGATGATCATCGGCCGGCGAATATTGCAGGTGAAGCCAAGTCCCTCTGTCCATATCGCTGCGGACATACCAAGTCGGACAAGAAAGCGCCAGTTGGTCAACGCAACATTAGCGACCAGCACTGGTGAATGTGCGACAGACTCGTAAGCCTGTCGATGCCGCTCCGGCAGGTCGCGAACGATGTGGCGATTGACCCAGCCACCGGACGCCATGACCACGGTCTTTGCCTCCGTCCTGTGTAATCTGCCGTCTTTGACATAGAAGACGACGACCCGTTCGGCGCTACCCGTTGGCCCATCGTGTTCGACCCGGACCGCCGTTGAGTTCAGGCGAATACGTACCGGGTTGGTTGCACGGTCAAGCGCCTCGAAATGGACAGCGCCGAAAATCGTGTCACGAAACCCGGCACCCTCGATCGCGTCCGGCACCAGTTTCTTCACGAAGTGGCGAGCGATGGCGGCGTTACCGCCGGGGAAGCTGTGCAATACCGTTGCATCGTACTGATCCGGCGGGGTGAAGCCAGGCATGCTGAAATACTGGCCCCAGTAGGCACTCAGGCCATCGCAGCCAAGCCCGATAATGCTGGCCATGATCGGATCATAGAACGCTGTCACCTCCGGCGGCGCCCCGAGCTCCTGCTCGTAGTAGTCTTTCAATGACATCGAATCCAGCCAGCGATTCGTATCACGCCCGGGTACATCCTCGACCCTGGTTGCACGTACCCGGCGAAATCCGTCCTTCACCGCGCTGCTCCAGGGCGTACTGTCGAGACCGGTATTCCAGACATCCCGCACCCACGGATTTTGTGCGTCACGGAAGAAATGACTGACGTCGAAGCCTTGCTCAAACCACGTCATGTGTTCGTAGTTATCGAGCGGAATACGCATGCCCGCTGCATCGCCCTCGGGCTCGGCGAACAGTCTTTCACGCGGGATGTTCAGTGCCGCATCGTAGTCACTGGGATCACCGGTGACCTCCAGGTTGCTGGTGTCATTTGAACCCTGTGGTCCCGAGATATGAACGCCATTGACGACAAAGTCATTGCGTTTGGCTTCGCCGCCGAACATCGGATGATTGTCGAGCAGCAGCGCGCGTCCCGAAGGATTCAAGCGATGAAAATGATGCGCCGCCGAGAGGCCCGCCATACCACCGCCGACGATCACCAGGTCGTATTGCTCCCCGTCGTCGACCGCATCACGCGGCCGCAGCGAGTAACGCCCCGCACGTATATCGTGCGCATCCCTGACGAGACCGGGTGTATTCCCATGCGATCTTGCATAGTCACCTGCCCCGCCGGGTCCGTACCAGTCGTCCCCGACAGTGAAACGATAGTCCCCGGTATCTATATCGGCTGGCGGCCGGTCCTCGGCACATCCCGACACCGCACCCCCAATGGCAAGCGAACCACCATAGATAAAGTCGCGCCGGGTAATCGGCCGGTCGAGACCGAGCGCTTTATCCAGTTTTCGGTTCATTGCAGCCCCCTCGTTCATGGCCGGCAAATAACTTAACATCAAACGGCTGATGAAGCCGTCGCGATCGGCACCGGACAGACCCCGTTTTGCAGGTCATGCACTGAATCACCGGGGGAACTGCTGGCAAGAGACTACGCCTTGAGTGAAGCAAAACAATTAGGCAGTCACCGGTCATGACAACCTGAGCCCTCATTTCACCGGTAGCCCCGTCACACGCCTGGTCGCCCTGACACCCACATCGATCCCGACATGGCTGCTCACCCACGCTAGAATGGTCCGACTGGAGGGGGAGATCGAAATGCGAATTCGCAATGGGGTAATCACGGCGATGGCTGCGTGCCTTGCTGTCGGCTGCAGCCAACCCACGGAAGTTGAATACGACATCGTTATTCGTGGCGGTACGGTCTTTGACGGCAGCGGCTCGCCCGGCGTAGCGGCGGATATCGGCATCCGGGGTGATCGCATTGTCGCAATCGGCGACGTTGCCGGAGCGGCGAGCAGGACAATCGATGCGAGCGGGCTGTATGTCTCGCCTGGCTTCATCGACATGCACAGCCATTCGGAAACTTTCCGCATGCTGAATGGCGGCCAGGGGCCTTCATTCGCCTACCAGGGTTTTACGACCGAGATCTATGGTGAAACAGTGTCGATGGGTCCGCTCGGCGGACGGCGGGAAAACGATCTACCCGATGCACTGCTTGGCAAATGGGAATCCTTCGGCGGCTTCCTGGATTACATGGAAGACGTGGGCATCTCGATTAATGTTGCCTCTTATGTCGGCTCGGGCGGCATCCGCGCCAACGTGATGGGATACGAAGACCGACCACCGACGGACGCGGAACTCGCTCAGATGCTGGAACTGGTTCGGCAATCGATGCGTGAAGGTGCCATGGGTGTTTCTGCCGGCATGAGCTATGTGCCCAACATCTATATGAGTACGGACGAACTCGCTGCTGTTGTCAGGGCGTCCGCCGAGATGGGCGGCATCTTTGCCAATCACGCACGCACGATGAATGGCACGGATCCGGAAGCCATCAGTGAAGCAATCGTCATTGGCGAGCTGGCCGATGCACCGATTCACTTCTTTCATCTCAATTCGACCTCTTCCACCGAGGCAGACACGTTTCTCGGTCTGATCGACAAGGCGCGGGCACGTGGACTAAAGATTACCGGCGACAGTTATACCTACACCTGGGGGATCACCGGATTGCGTTCTTACATACCGGCGTGGGCACAGGAGGGTGGCGTCGACGCCATGCTCGAACGCCTTCGCGACCCGGCTGAGCGCGAACGCATTGCCGGGGACTTCGTCACCGAGCCGCCCTATCTTGCAAATATCGGCTGGCACCACGTGCGTTTCGGCGTCGATGATCCGGAAGTCAATGGCAAGCTCGTATCTGAAGTCGCGAGCCTGACCGAGCGTGCGCCTGAAGAGGTGTTCATGGACGTCGTTCTTGACCAGGAAGGCCGTGGCATCGTCATCGACTGGAACAATGAAGAGGACACGTTGCGGCAGGTGTTGTCGCAACCCTACGTCGCAGGCGGAACGGACGGCAGCGCACTCGATCTCGACTCCGAAAACCTGCCTCCGCTCGTGCACCCGCGGCATATTGGCACCGTGCCGAGACTGCTGGGCACGTATGTGCGGGATGCAGGCCTGCTGACATGGGAAGAAGCCATTCGCAAGCTGACTTCACTCCCCGCGGACATTCTCGGCCTTAGGGATCGGGGCATCCTGGCAACCGGCAACATCGCCGATATCGTCATATTCGACCCTGCGACGATTCAGGACAACGCGAGTTTCGAAGACCCGTTTCATTATCCGACAGGCATGCGTTACGTGCTGGTCAACGGCACCCCGGTTGTCGATGACGGGGCCTACACCGGCGCGCTGCCCGGGCGTGCCATTCGCGGCCCCGCCTTCGTTGCAGGCGCCACCGCCTCGACGGCGGCTGCAACACCCATCGAAACGTTGAGCCCCGGCGTACTGAAAGTCGCAATCACCCGCGACACGTTCGACAACGAGTACGACTCGCAACTGTGGATTCAACGCTACGTCGAGCGCTTCGCTGAGGATCACGAACTTAGGATCGACTGGCTCGTCGTGCCCTTCAACGAGTCCTGGCTGCTGGCCGGTGGCGACCAGGTCGACCTCGTCGCAACCAATGTCGCCAGCTTTGCGGATCGCGAGAGCGAGGGCGGAACCTTCTCCCAAGCCTTCCTGTTCGAGCGCCGTGCATTGCGCATCGACCCGGAGGACCAGGACCGATTCAGCCACATCAATGATTTCATCGGCCACACGGTTGGCGTCGTCAACGGCATGGCTGCACAACGTGATGTCGACCGACGTGCGCCAGAGGGCGTCAACATCTACCGTGCAGAAACATTCGCCGAGCTCTACGCCGAGTACGATGCCGGCAATCTCGATGCAATTGCCGAGGCCGAGTACTACTCGCTGGACGGCGAAGTCATACCCTCACACGGCGACGACATTGTGCTGATCGACCACCATGACCTGAATCCCGGTCAACGTGAAGAGTCGGTCTTTGTCGTCCGCGACAAGAGCGCAAACCTGCTCGAGGCCATCAATACATTCATTGATCGAACACGGTTTCCTCTCCAGTAGTACGTAGCGACCCCGACGACATCCCCGCTCCCGCGACCGGCACTGTTATTCTCCCGACATGAACAATGTCGATGTCATCGTGATTGGCGGGGGCGCCGCCGGCCTGATGTGCGCCATCACTGCCGGCCAGCGCGGCCGCAGCGTGCTTGTTCTCGAGGGCTCAAATCGCATCGGGAAGAAGATCCTGATGTCGGGAGGTGGCCGCTGTAACTTCACGAACGTCCACACCGAACCATCGCGCTTTATCAGCGACAACCCGCACTTCTGCAAATCAGCGCTGAGTCGATATACCCCTTCGGACTTCATTGAACTGGTCGAGAAACACGGCATTCCCTATCACGAGAAGGCATTGGGCCAGCTTTTTTGCGACAAGACGTCGAAGGATATCGTCACGACACTGTTGCAAGAGTGTGACGATGCCGGTGTGGTCATACTGACGGACACCGAAGACCTGTCTGTCACCGCCGACGCCGGTTATCGTATCGACTGTAATCACGGCCGCTTTTCCTGCCAGTCGCTGGTTATCGCAACGGGTGGCTTGAGTATTCCGAAAATGGGCGCTACTGACTTTGGCTATCGCCTCGCGTGCCAGTTTGACATCGAGGTCCTGGAAACACGCGCCGGACTGGTTCCGTTTACGTTAACCGGCGAAATGCACGAACTTTGCAGCAGGCTCTCCGGCGTTAGCTGCCGGACTTGTGTGACTGCGGCTAACCAGTCATTTGTCGAGGACATGCTGTTTACACATCGTGGTTTAAGCGGTCCGTCAATATTACAGGCATCGAGCTACTGGACGCCCGGCGAATCCATTGTCGTCGACCTGCTACCGGGTATTGACGCAGGCACCCTGCTTGTCGAGGCAAAGTCTGCGCGTCCTCGCTCCCTGCTTCGCGTCGTGCTCGCCAATTCCCTGCCGAAAGCCCTGGTAATCGAGTTACAGGAAATTTTCTGGCCCGAACAGGCGGAGACTGCACTGGGAGGCATGCGGGATGCCTCACTGAGAGAAATCGGGAATGCCCTGAACCACTGGTCTTTAAAGCCGGCTGCGACAGAGGGCTATCGAACAGCCGAGGTTACCCTGGGTGGCGTCAGCACAGGCGAACTCTCGTCCCGGACGATGGAAAGCAAGGAGCAACCCGGCCTGTATTTCATTGGGGAAGTCGTCGATGTCACGGGTCACCTGGGCGGCTTCAACTTCCAGTGGGCCTGGTCGTCAGGCTACGCCGCGGGCCTGGTCGTGTGACCACCCTGGACGGCATACCAACCTAGAACGACTCTTCACCGACCAGCACCGTCTGCATGTTCTCGACCGGCAGGTATTTGCGGGCGGCGCTCAGCACATCTTCTTTTGTCACTGCACGCACGCGATCGACGTATGTCGCCGATCGCGCATGATTGCCATATTGCAAACGCTCCAGCGCAAAGCTCCGTGTCAGCGCATAGCCGTCGAGATATTGAATCGGGAATACGCCGTCCGCCAACGCACCAATGGCGACGAACAGCTCGTGATCACTGACTTCTTCAAGGCGAATGCGAACGAGCTCACCCATCATGTTCTCGTTGATATTTTCAATGACCTCGGGCCGGCTGTAGGAACGCCAGGTATAGCTGCCCGGGCCAAACCAGTGCGGTTCGGCAAATGCGCTAGCATCGTTCGTATAGCCAAACTTGTAACGCGTTTCCCGCATCATGCGCGTATTGAGGTGATAGGCGCCCATAATGTAGTTCATTACATCGAAGGCCGCCTTCTCTTCCACTGGAATCACCGGCAGGTCATTACCGATCACCAGCCAGCTCTGCAGCTTCTCCGAGCGAAAGTGATGCAACGCCGCATCCTGCCACCCGACCGGTGGCATCTGTCTTGGCTCAGGAACGTCCGCAGCCGACCAGTCACCGAACGACGCGTCGATCCGGTTGTTGATGTCATCAACATCGATAGCACCCGCCACCGCAAGGGTTACGTTTCCGGGAACGAAGTAGCGCGCGCGAAAGTCGGCAACATCGTCGACGTCCAGATCGTCATAATCATCCGACGTCGGCACTTCACCGTACGGGTGACCGTCGTAGAGAATCTCGTGAAAACGCTCGACCGCAACACTCATCGAGCCTTCGTACAATGCGGGTTCGCTTTCCGGTGCGGCGCCGCGGGCAGCGCGTTCAATGTTTGCATCACTGATCGATGGATTACGCAGGATGCCGCCGAACAAACTCAGTGCCTGGTCGAGATCCTCCGTCGGCACATTGAGTGAGACCTCGGTCCACTCATCGCCCACGTTCACCGTCAGCGACGCCGTCATCTGCTCGAGACTCGCGCTGAATTCGTCGCTGCCCATCCCGGACGGGCCGGAATTTCTCAGGGCATCGCGCAACGCCTCGGCAGCACCCTGGTTCTCATCGTTGACCTTGCCCGCACGAATGAACGCACTCATCGTGACGAGCGGCACCTGGTTCGCCTCGGCGACATAGGCAGTCAGGCCGTTCTCGAGGGTCAACTGGTAGTCGGCAGGATCGGGTCGCGTCCAGGTACTGTCCGGCAGACCCATGTCCGTCGGGTGTGTCAGGTCCTGAGCCAGCGCCGGTGCAGCGCACAACGCCGCTAGCAGCATTACTTTCTTCATGGCTGCCCCTCCTCTGGAACCACAACCCCGACGGAGCGGTTGCTCGCGATGAAGTATCTGGCCGTCAGGCGACGCAGATCATCGGGAGATGCCGCATCGCGTGCTTCGAGATAAGGCTGCAATGTTCGCCAGCTGTCCATCGTCTCGAAATGCCCGATCTGGAATGCCAGTCGACCGGGGTTGACGGCCGTCCGGTACCAATCGGTGCGGAGGCGCTTGCGCGCATGCGCGACGACATCGTCGGACAATGTTTCCTGGCCCAGTCGTCGTAACTCCGCCAACAGCACCTGCTCGGCGTCCTGGATCTGCGACGCATCGCGGAGAACCAACTCGACATTGATCGATGCCGGCACACCGAAGCGGGACGTGTGCACCACACGGGTATTGATGTCGACACTGCCATTGATTCCCGCAGCACTGACCACTGTCTGCAAATGCTTTTCGTAGGCTTCGCCGAGTACGTCGAACAGCGGTCGGTCGGGATGTCCAACACCCGGAATCTGGTAACGAACCTCGACGCGAGGAGCAAGTTTGTCGCTACGCCAGGTGAGCCGCTTCTCGGCAGAAGGCAACGGCTCCCTGCCCTGGTAGCGATTCGGTTCCGGGGCGCGTTCCATGTGGCCGAAATATTTTTCCACCCGCGTAATCATGTCCTCCAGCGTGACACCACCGATAAAAATGATCATCGTGTTATTCGGCACGAAGTAGGTTTCGTAGAGCTCGCGTTCATAGCGTCGCGTGTACTGGTCGAAGTCGTTCATATAACCTTCGGGGATGTACACCATCGATGCCCGACCGACGAGTGAATTCATCGCTTCGCGGTAATCTGTCGTTGCACGATTCAGATCGCCCAGTCGTTGTTCGACCAGCACCATGCGTTCCGCGTCGAAATTGCGGAAGATCGAATTCTCCATGCGATCTGCCTCGAGTCGCAGGAACAGGTCGACCCGCTCGACGGGAAGATCGATGTCGAACTTCATATATTCCTGTTCCGTCGTCGCTGTCAGGCCAGTGCCGCCGTAGGCCATGTACCAGACACTAACGGGACCTTGTTCGCTGAGCTCCATAACCTGCGCATTGAGTGACGCGATCAGCGCACGCAGTTCGTCCGCTCGCGGCGTCGTTGCCTGGTGCTGGTAGTCGTGGAAGACACCGCGCTCACGAAGATCGTTGCGGGCGCGATTCAGTTCCTCGATCAGAGCGTCTTCCGCCGCACGAATCTGTTCATGCAGTTCCTTCTCGCGCTCCCAGTCCAGCGACCCAAGTGTCGGCGTGCCCTTGAACATCAGGTGTTCCAGGAAATGTGCGGCGCCGTACTCGCCGGGAATTTCATTGAGCGCGCCCATATCCGTGAATATCTTGCTGACGACGCGGTCCTCACCGGGACGCTCGAGCACAAGCAAGCGCAGCCCGTTGTCGTAAACGTGCTCCTTGATCGGCAATTCGTAATTTTGTGCCGCTGCAACAGAGACAGAGAAGACCGCTGCCAGCGCAGGCAGCATCCTGGTTAATCGCATTGTTCCCCCAGTGCGCACGTTGCGTACGCGCTTCTTATGCGCCGATTATAGGGGAAATCGCACCCCCGTCTGCTACTGATGCCGGTCGTCGAGTTGCTGCGCAACCTCCGCGATGCTCGCACCCTGCTGCTTCAACAGGACCAACAGGTGATAGACCAGGTCGGCGGACTCCGACACCAGCGCTTCACGGTTACCGCTCGCGCCGGCGAGGGCAACTTCAACGCCCTCTTCGCCAACTTTCTGGGCAATGCGTTGCGCACCGGCCTTCGCCAGTGTCGCCGTATAGCTTTCACTGTCGCCTGCTTCGAGGCGATCACTGATCACCTGTTCCAGCCGACCAAGAAAACCGAAGCCTGCGCGCTCAACATCCTCGTCAAAGCAACTGGATAAATCCCGATGACAGGTTGGCCCCGCTGGCACGGCAAATACCAATAAGGTATCCGCGTCGCAGTCCAGTTCGATATTTCTGCAGGTCAGCGTATTGCCCGAGGTTTCACCCTTGGTCCAGAGGCACTGGCGCGAACGACTGAAAAAGGTAACGAGTCCTCCGTCCAGTGTTTTCCCGAGCGCCTCGGCATTCATGTAGCCGAGCATCAACACGCGTCCGGTCACGGCATGCTGCACAATGGCAGGCACGAGGCCTTCACCTTTCTCCCAGTCCACGCGATCGACAAGCGATGTCATGGTCGCACCTCGATGGCCGCATCGAGCAGGTAGGCTTTTAACTCGGGAATCCGGATGTCATCGTCATGAAATACGCTTGCG
>CAZVWF010000076.1:0-11215 GCA_964630795.1 uncultured Woeseia sp.
TCATGGAGTACATCCTTCGACCGCAAGTTGACCTTGACCGGGACATTGACCGGAAGATGAACCTGCGGACTGAAGATCAGGACATCGTCCCGGCCGAGTGGATCCTCGGGGTCCATGCCGAAAGGATTGTCGTTGGTGATCAGGTGAGACTGGACGTTGCCGAATTCACCATCTTCGCCGGGCAACCGGTATGTCCAGTGCCACTGCTGACCGATGGCTTCAATTTCCATCGCGTCGTCCGGAACGTTGACGAATTCACCCCATACGAACAGACCCGGCGTCAGCATGGCAGCGACACCGACTGTCGTCAGACCCGTCAGCCAGTACTCAAGCTTTTTATTTTCTGGGTCGTAGGTCGCCTTTCCACCTTCTCTGGCTTTGTACTTGATGACGGAATAGGCCATGAACAGGTTGACGGCCACAAAGACGATACCAGTCACGACAAAGGTAATGTCGATGGTGTCGTCGATCTGGCTCCAGTTAGACGCCAGTGGCGTGAACGTCCATGGGCTGAGGAAGTGAAAGACGAGGCTTCCGACAACCAACAGGATAAGCGCAACTGCTATAGGCATACCTATTGCATCCTTATTTCTTTAAGTTCGTAATGAGTTTTGCGGTCGCTTGGAAAACCGCCGGTCATAAAATTGATCAGCACGCGTTGTCGTTCCGTGTATTTAACTGGAGTGATTTTCCCACGGCAACCCGCTGCCGAGATATGGGGTAGTCGCTTTGGTTCTTCCCTGGCGGACTGAATTTTTGTGGCCAGATGCCGGATCCCAAGATCCGGTGCCTGCATTCCTGCGCAGGATAGTGGATTCGTTGGGCGAAATCTACAAAAAAAACAGCGTCTGCGGTCCCCCCCTGGACGGGCACCTGAATCATGATTGTGAATGATTTTTATTTACAAAATTCCGCGTCCGGTATCCGACGACGTCCTCGGGTTCAGCATGTGAAATCGAGGTCCTTTTTGACGTGCTCACGGCCCTTCAATGTCGGATTGCAGGTTTTCTGGCTCTGCAGTATTGCCGTCGTTATCAGGCCTCGTGGACCGTGCGGCCGCCCAGGATCGTCCGGATGACCGGAGTGTCGATGATCGCGTCCGGGTCGACGTCGTGCGGATCGTTGCCAAGAATGACGATATCGGCGAGCTTGCCTGCCTCCAGCGAACCTTTGATGTTCTCCTCGAAGGAAGCGTAGGCGCCATGGACCGTACAGATGCGCATCGCCTCGGTCACCGATATGCGCTGGCTGGGCCCCCAGACCCTGCCACGCACGTCCTTGCGGGTCACCATGCTTTGCAGGGCCATCATCGGCTCGTAAGGGCCCGGCGTGTAATCGGACGCCGGTGCAACGGGAATGCCATAGTCGAGGAAACTGCGATGGGCAAACATGTTTTCCATCTTCTCCTCGCCATAGTCCACCCACTTGTTGCCGTGGTAGTGCGCATAGGTATAGAACGGTGTGGGTACGACGCCCGCATTCTTGATCCGCGTCAGTAACTCGGGATTCACGAGTGAACAATGCTCGATGCGATGGCGCGGATTCGGTCCGGAGTGATTGCGCAGCGATCGTTCGTAGGCGTTCATGACCATTGCGATCGTCAAATCACCGTTCGCATGGATACCCACCCGAAACCCGTGCTCGACGGCATCATCGACGGCATCGTAGATTTCGTCCTGCGACATCGTCAGGATGCCGTGATCGTCGGTGCCCTCGTAAGGCGTGCTCATGTACATCGTGCGCTCAGAGGCCGAACCGTCAGCCCCGAACTTGACGGCTGCGATTCGAATCATGTCGTCGCCGAAACCTGATCGAACACCGGCAGTTTTCAGCCCCTCGTAGACGGCGCTGTTACCACCCGGCATGAAGGACATCCTGAAATACAGTTCGCCGGCTTCCCGGGCATCCTGGTAGGCGACAAGGTCGTCATAGGCACCGTATGCGTCGGTGGTCGACGTCAAACCGGCGGCCGCCATGTTTCGCGATGAAATGGTCGCCGCCTGTTGCCGGACGGCGCGATCGATAACCGGCCACTCGCCAACATTGAAAAAACTTTCACGAGCATGCTCCGCGACCTTACCCGTCAGCTCGCCGTTTTCGCGGAAATAACGCCCGCCGTCAGGGTCCGGCGTATCACTGTTCACTCCCGCAATCTCGAATGCCATCGAATTGACGACGCCCGTATGGCCGCCACGATGACCAACATAGACCGGGTGATCAGATACAACCTCGTCGATATCGTTTCGATTCAGCGGTCTTTCGTCCTCGAATTTCGTGTCGTCGTACATGACGCCCCGCACCCAGTGTCCGGGCGGCGTGCGCGATGCCTGGCGCGCCAGCGCTTCCTGCACGTCGGAGATTCGCGGCAGGTTGACGTTGGCCCCGACGGCCTCCTCGGCGAAGAGCGGATGACTGTGGGAATCGATGAATCCGGGGGTTACCGTTTGTCCCGTTGCGTCAATGCGTTCTGCATTCGCGTGCGCAAGTCCGAGCATGTCTTCACTGGAACCGACCGCCAGGATATGGTCGCCGCGAACGGCAATAGCCTCGGCCACCGGGTTGTCCGGGTTCATCGTCAGAACACGACCGCCGGTAATCACCAGTGTGGCACTGCCAGACAGCGGGCTGCCCTGCGCACCCGCCGTCGTTGCCGCTCCGAGGCCGAGCGGCAGTGCCGCCGAGGTGCCAAGGAATTTCCGTCTCGAAAACTTGCTCATTGTCTCCCCCTCGTAAATCTGCAGGAGTCAGAGCCAGGCCCTGCCCCCTTTAATTCATCACAGCCCGGAGCCGTCCTCCGAGTAGATCACCCAGATTTTAGTATAGCCATCAGTGTCCCAGGTGCCGGTCCATTCTTTTGGAATCGTTACGGCATCGCCCGCCTTGATCTCCGTGACCTTCCCATCGGCAGACGTCAGCGTGACGCCACCCTCGATGAAATACATGAATTCGTCCACACCGTAGGGATCGGTGGCCTCGAAGTAGCTCTTCCCGGATTGATACATGCCGGATGCGAACTTTCCATCGCTGGATTTAAGCGACGTCACATCGAGCGTGACATTGCCGCTTTCGTGCTCCGTGCGGGTCATATCCTCACGCTGAAAAATCGAGCCATTCATATCTGCAGCAGAAATTTTCGCCGGATAGACCGGTTTTACGTGCGGGTGGGACAGTGCGACAACGGCGGCGCCAATGGCTATAACGGTAAGCAGCAGTTTTTTCATCATTCTTCCTCTTCTCTCAGGTGCATCTTATAAATAGGCAATCGTCAGATACCCGGCGATGGAAATCACCGCCGCGATCAGCGCGTAAGGAAACTGTGTTAACGCATGCTGAAACGGTGTACATCCCGACGCCTGTGCCGTCAAGACAGTTGCGTCGGAATAGAAACAGGCATGACTGCCGAAGGTGCTGGCGGACAGTGTGGCGCCAATCACCACGAGCATGTCCGCACCCAGGTTGGTCGCCAGCGCCGTCACGATGGGCAAGACGATCACAAAAACACCCCAGTTCGACCCGGTCATGAAAGACACGGCGGCCATCGACGCAAAAATCACGGCCGGCAGCAACTCAGGTGTCAGGATTGGCTCCATGGACTCGACGACATAGGGCGCGAGTCCGAGCGTGTCATTTACATCTTTCAGTATAAACGCCGCCACGAGCACGCCCAGCGGCTCGACCATGGATTTGAATCCATCGATGACCGTATCGAAGGTGTCGTGCATGCCCATCATGCGACTGCCGACGATGAAGATCACCGTGCCGCCGAGCGCAATGTAAATGCCGACCAGGAAGTCCTTGTCAAAATAAAGCGTCGCGGCGACCAGGACGGTCATCGGAACGAGGAACATCGAAATTCGCGGCTTGACGTCGTCGCGAGGCTGGATCGACAGGTTCGCCTGCTCGATATGTGCCGCTTCGGCCGGCACCGTCTGTCCGGTTTCCTTTGCCCGTTTCTCGGCACTCTGCATCGGTCCCAGCAGGGGAACAAAGCCGGCAATAACGAACGGAACCATGAGCACCGCGACCCAGGCGTAAAGCATGTAAGGGATGGCGCTGATGTAATAGTCGAGACCCTCACCCTCCGGCGCGATGCCATTGGCCACGATCAGGCCGGCGAAAAACACGCCCCAGGTCGAGAAAGGGATGATCACGCTGATGGGAGCGGCCGTTGAATCGACGACGTAAGCCAGCTTCTCGCGAGACACCTTGTATTTATCGGTCAGGCTGCGCATTGCGGACCCGACGGCCAGCGAGTTGAGGTAGTCATCGACAAACATCAATATGCCGAGGCCCCAGGTCGCCATCAGTGCACTCTTCTCCGAGCGCACAATGTCGGTCATCCTTTCAGTGAACGAACGCGTCGAACCGGTGCGGATGAAGATTGCGATCAGGCTACCCATGAAACCGCAGACCAGGATGATCCAGGCCACCGTTTCATCCATCATCACGCGCAACGAAGACTCGGCAAATCCACCGACGAATCCAGTGCCGTGAATCATGATCAAACCTGCTACGGACCCCGTAATCAGTGATTCAATCGGGCGATGGGTAAGTAACGCAAGGACAAAGACGACCAGCGTCGGCAGGAGAATAATCGCACCTTCGTATTCCATTCAGGACAGACCGGGTTGTTCGTTGACGGCCCGGTCCGCAGCATCGAATTCATTGCGCCTCGCATGACTGCCACGCATCCCGGTCAGGGCAGGCGGATACCGTCCATCCTGAGCCATTACCTCCAGCGGCGATAGCGTACTGCCGGCGGCAACGCTCAGCGCAAAGCCGTTCAGGAAGTCCCGGCGGGAAATATTCAGCTTGCTCATTCGCCCTGCCCGGCGTCGAATTCGTAAACGAGTTGTCCGCCCAGCCAGGTTTGTGTCACTTTCGTCTCCATGATCCGTTCCGGGTCGACTTCGAGCAGGTCCTGGTCGAGGACGATGATATCGGCAAGCTTGCCGGGCTCGATACTGCCCTTGATGTCTTCCTCGAACGACAGGTAGGCGCCAAAAAGCGTGTATGCCTGCAGGGCCTCCATCATCGTCAGCCTTTCCTCTTCTGCAAACACCCGCCCGGACATGCCTTTCCGTGTTACCGCAGCATACAGGCCCACCATCGGGCCGATCGGCAGGATGTCGCTCGAGATCGCCAGGTTGATGCCATGATTCATCGGCGTGCGCAGGGCGTTGTTGTGCTCGAGCCGCTCGCCGTCGAGATAGTCAACGTAGCGCCCCTCCAGCGTGTAGGTGAAATTCGGCTGTTGCGTTATACCGATGCCGTACTCGGCCATCTTTTCCATCGTTTCCGCAGCCGGCATCACCGTGAAGTGATTCAGGTAGTGTCGATGATCGACCCGGGGCTGTTCGTCGAGTGCTGCTGCCAGTTCATCGACCACCAGTTCAATCGCCGCATCGCCGATTGCGTGAATACCGGCTTGCCAGCCAGCGGCATTCAGGGCGCGAATCGTGGTCGTCAGCGCGTTCGGGTCAATACTGAGTTTGCCGCGATATTCCGCTTCGCCCTTGTAGGGCTCCCTGGTATACGCCGCCGGCCCGGTGAATCCGCCATCGACGAATATCTTGATCGGGCCGACGCGAAGATATTGGTCGCCATCACCACTCTTCCTGCCGAAAGCACCCATTGCGTCCGGGCCTTCCCAGAAGACCTGGATGGAACCGCGCGGCAATTCACCGCGGTTCTGACGATAAATAGTTTCCCACTCCGGGAAGGCCTCGATAGACCCGTTCGCGTGTGTAAAGCTCGTAATCCCCAGGGTCAGCTGATCCTTCAGCACACCGACCAGATCGCCACGAACTTCTTCATAGGTGGCTTCCGGCACCAGTTGTCCGACGATTTCCTGGCGCTCGCGAATGACACCGTTGAGCCGGCCATCGTCACCAACTTCGATGACACCACCCTCGGGTTGCGGCGTATTCTCATCAACTTCAGCACGACGCAGTGCGACGCTGTTAACGACTGCGCTGTGGCCGCCAGCACGCGTCAGTATCACCGGATTGTCCGGCGCCGCCTCATCGAGATCCGCGCGCAATGGCCGGCGCTTCTCCGCCATGAAATCTTCCGACCAGCCGTACCCCGTAATCCATTCCCCGGTGCCGATCTCATTCACTTTGTCACGCACGAGGCCTTTGATCTCCTCGATCGACGACGTCTCGGTCAGGTCGATGTAGCGCTGCGGCTGTCCTCGCAAGTGCGTATGTGAATCGATAAAGCCCGGCATGACGAACTTGCCATCGAGATCTATCGTGTTGTTCGAAAAGAATTCCGTCAGCAGTTGCTCACCACCCACTGCCACAATCTTGTCGCCTTTGATCGCGAGCGCAGACTGGATCGACAAACCGGCGTCGATAGTCGCGATCTTGCCGTTGTGGAGAATAGTATCGACCTCGATACCGGCATTGCCTGACGGGCCATTGCAGGCGGCCAGCAGAGCACTCGCGAACAGGACCAGTGTGGTTTTTTTCATCATGCTGCCCTCAGCTTCAATGGATGCAGACTGCCCGTCGTACTATCGACCATGACGCGCGCATCGCTCGTCTTTACGATCCAGAAGCGCTTGTGTATGAGCCCGCGCGGCGTGACATCGACGTCGAAAGTCGAGATCGTGCGCAATTTGCGTCCGAGCCGGTGCGTCACCGTTCGCTGCGCGGTCTTTGCTGCTGCCTGGCCGTCGATGTCTGCAGCAAGCAGCAGCTCCAGCGGCACGGTTTCCCTTTTCAGTTCGAAGCTGTCCGCCGTGGCGCCGAGTCCGTTTACCGCATCAACCAGGCAAATCATCGAAAACTGCTTGCGCCCGGCCAGCGTCGGCACACGGCAATCCGCATCGAAACAGTAATAAGGATAGATCACCTCCGATTCGAAGACCGCGTCGACGTCACTGGCCAGTGAGGCCACCACGCACAACGCGTCTGTCGCGTTGATCGCGCCACGTACAACGACCACTTGACCCTGTTCAGTCATCGCCATTGTTCAGTTTCGATTCGATGGCAGACGCCTCCGGTCCGAGCGCCGTGTCGCTGGCCGCAAGCAGCGCCTCGGGTATCGGACCGACGGTTGCGGCTTCGTCCATGACTTTGTGAATATGCGCGGGTACGGGTGACAGTTTTTGCGTCAGCAGACTTACGACGATCATCGTCGTTATTGAACTCGCGACACCAGCCGTCATCGGCGCCATTTGTGTCGACTCGACCATGCCGGCGACTTCCCAGCCAAAAGCCACGCTGGCGCCGACGACCATTGAAGACAGTGCCCCGGCGCTATTCGCCTTCTTCCACCAGACAGCACAGAAATAGGCCGGCAGGAATGCACTGCCCAGAACCGACGTGGCAAATATCACGATTGCGAAAACGGTCGGCGGCTCGTAAAGGGCGACCACGTAACCCGTAAGCGCGATGGCGAGCACCAACCCGCGGGATACCATGACCATCTGGCGCTCGGAGGCATCGGGGTTAATGAATCGTTCGTAGAGATCGCGAGAAGCGATCGAACCGGTTTGCAATAACAGGGAATCGGCCGTCGACATGATCGCTGCCATGATGGCGGCCATGACGAGGCCGGTAACAGCCGGTGGCAGCAACAGGCCAGCCACTTCGAAAATCACCATCTCCGGGTCGTTGAGTTCCGGCAGGATCAACACGGCGAGTATGCCGACCAGGTAGGGGGTCGGGACGAACAACAGGTTCCATGCGGTAGCCCACATACCGGCCTTGCGTGCCGTCGCCGGACGACTCATCGCCATATGGCGCGTCACGACATGCGGCCAGCCAAGCAGGCCGATCGAGAATATGAGCACGGCGCCGGCAGCAACGCCCCACTGCCCCTCAAAACCCAGGTCCTTGCCCCAGATGGACAGTAGCGTTGGGTCGAATTCGGCAATGGCATTGTTGGCCGCCGTCAGACCACCGACATGACTCAAGGCCGCCGCGGCAATCCAGAGAACGCCGACCAGCATAACGAGGCTCTGGAAGAAATCGGTGTAAGCGACCGCCAGATACCCGCCCATGAACGTGTAAACCAGGATGATGCCTACGGCTATTGCCAGTGCGATCGGGTATGGCAACCCGGTGACCAGGGCCATCCCTTTGCCGCCCGCAATCAGTTGCGCCAGCACATAAAAGCCGAGGAGAAATACGGTCAGCACGCCCGCAAACAATCGAATCGCGGGCGATGGGTACCGTTTCTCGAGGTACTCAATGGAGGTTAATGCGCCGAACATCTGCGACAGCTTGCGCATTCGCCGGCCGATCGAAGAAAGGTTTAAAACGCCGCCGCCGATATCACCGGCGGCAAACCACATCGCCCAGTAACCCTGGGTGTAACCTAGTCCGCCGGCACCGAGGAACATGTAGCCGCTCATCGATGTACTTTGCAGCGTGAGCGCCGTCGCCATCGGGCCGACCTGCCGGCCGCCCAGCAGGTAACCCTCCAGGTCCTTGCTGCCACCGTGGCGCATTGCCCAGTAGCCGATACCCAGGACGATCACGTAATAGAGCACCAGGAATGCGATAACCGTGCCACTCATGCGCTGTCATCCTGCTGCGTGTCGCCGTCATTCCAGTGTTTCGTCCTGTAAAGGAAGACAGCGGTATAGATGATCCAGAACAGCGGAAATCCAAAAACCAGCAGGGTCGTCTCAATGGGTAATCCAAACATCTTGCGCTCCCGGTGCCGTTACCAGTGCCAGTCGAGGGTCGATCCGATCGGCTCGCCTGGCGGCACCGTCACGGGCCGGATCTGCCTGATCGATGACGGATCGTTCCGCATCTGCTCGATACGGAAACGTCCGAACCCATAGTGCGCCCGCCACGCGGAATCACTTTCTGATGCTGTTCGATCCTGTAACCAGGTGTCCAGCCCGGTAATCGCATCGAGGGCAATGGCCCGGGCCTGTCCATCCGCACCTTCATTAACTGCCAGCATCATCAGCCTTTCGAGCGCGAGGTTGTTAACGGCACGTTCGATCTCACCGTCGATTCCTGCCTGCCGGGTCGAGTACCAGGTTGCACGTAGCAGGTCATCAACCAGTTCATCAAAGCCGGGCAGCGTCGTATTTCTTGCGCTGGACGCAATCATGCGTGCAGCGCGGCTCGGCTCGAGCAAGACGTCAAGGGTCAGCGTCGCCGCGCTTTCAGCCGCGCCAATCGGCTCGAAAACTTTGCCGGTATTGGTCGGAAACGTCTCCCGGGATTTCGGATGGCCCGGCGGTCTCGGCGGAATCAGTGCCAGGACGTTGTCGGGAACACGCAGCACAGCAGGCGTCAGCGTATTCAACAAGGCTGCGATTGCCTGCCGCTGCTTGTCGGCCGAAACCGGCGAACTCGGTGCCTGGCCGTCGCCGCGCAACGTGTAGGTCCAGTTGTGGCCGCCCACATGCTTGCCTGCCGCGATTAGCTGGAATCGGTGTAACAGGTAAATCGGCACTAGGACTTCTTCGAGTGACGCCATCGGCTGTCCCGGACGAATGTTCGCGGCCGAAAAATTTCGCATCGCAACTGCGCGAACCCGCAGCAGGTGCTCCAGCTCTTCTATCGAATCTGCACCGTTATCCCAGAGATTGCCGAGCGGGTTCGCACTTCCGATCGCACGCGAGTCCGGGTCGCTGACATAAACGAGCCCGGCATCGATCGTATCCGCCATGATCTGGTCACGCGCGGCCTGTCGGTCGGTGTCCTCGGGAAAATCCTGGTAGCCATACAAAATGACGCGCTTGTCCCATTCGCCAATGCCGTCGTCATAGGCATTACCCAGGTCGATATTGCCGTCGTCACCCAACTCGATCAGCGGATGGGGATAGTCCATGACCGATGACCGGCCCTGTGTGCTGGCGGCCATGTTGTGCTGGATGCCCAGGGTGTGTCCAACCTCATGGGCCGAAAGCTGACGAATGCGGGCGAGCGCCATCTCCATCATGGCGTCCGGTTTCTCCTCGTCGTCATACGGGGCGAGCAAACCTTCGGCAATCAGGTAGTCCTGGCGAACGCGCAGGCTGCCCAGGGTCACCTTGCCCTTCATGATTTCGCCGGTGCGTGGATCGGTGATGCCCCCGCCGTATGACCAGCCCCGCGTCGCCCGATGCACCCATTGAATGATGTTGTAGCGAACGTCCATCGGATCGGCGTCCGCCGGCAATAACCGGACCTGGAACGCGTCACGATAGCCTGCCACCTCGAAGGCCTGGTTCCACCATTCCGCCCCCTCGATGAGTGCGGTCCGAATCGGCTCCGGCGCGCCGCGGTCGACGTAGTAGACAATCGGCTCAACCGCCTCGCTCATCCGGGCGGACGGATCCTGCTTCTCCAGCCTGTGTCTTGCCGCAAAACTCACCCGAAGCGGCTCGCCAACTTCGGACGCGTAATCCTGGAAGGTCCGGCCGAAAAACCCGGAACGCGGGTCCAACGGCAGGGGTTCGTACTCGTCGTCGGGCAGACGAATAAAAGAATGATGCAGATGCACGCTGACAACTTGCCGGTCGGGCGTCACATCGGACAGGTAGCGCCCCGTCGCCTGCCCCGTAAATGTCACGATCGCTTCCATCTCCGAGTTATCCGGAAAGGATTTGGTCATCGGCATGTAGATGGCGGAGCGTGACGCGTCCGGCGTGAAGTTACCCTCCTCCATCCTGGCCAGTCGCGCCGAAACAGCGTGCGAGTCGCGAATGAGAAAGTCGGTTGCGTCGATGTACACCGCACCGTCTCGTTCGCCAATGATTTCGAATCCCCAGATCACGGCCGTCGCGAAAGATTCATCGACAGCAGATTGCTCGTCCGGGTTATCGCTGGCAGCGCGATAATCGAGGTTGTCCTCGATGAGCAGTAATTTCGGACCGGATCGCTGGAACCACACCACCCGTGTCGAGCCCAGCTGACCACGGTCGAGGCCAATGTCATTGGAGCCTACACCCCGGGCCATCGACGACTGGTACATGAACTGCTCTTCGAGTTCGTCAACCTCGATGATCAGGCGCCCCGCGCGGACGTCCCAGTAGAGGTCGAAAAAGCCGGGCAGATGTTCGAATTGGCCAAGCTCGCTGACGACGGTGTCACCTGTATTGGTCGACGGCTGGCCGCAGGCAGCAAGAACGAACATGACGGCCAGCAAGGCGTTGCTTCTCAGCATGGTGGCTCCTTAATTTACTCGTGCAATGAGGCTAGCACCTCATCAAATTTCTGCAGGAAGTAATCGGCATCCTCCCGGGTGAAGATCA
>CAZVWF010000077.1:0-11185 GCA_964630795.1 uncultured Woeseia sp.
GCGGTACCACCAGGCCACGTCGTCCGTCGTGGTCACACCGGGCTGGATCACCGCTTCGGACAGGCCCTCCGCAAGAATCTCGTGTGCAATTCTGACTATGTGCGGATAGATCTCCATTTCGGCCGGTGACCGGGTTTCCAGCCAGCCAACCGCAAGCTTTTCAGCGGACACAATACGGCTGTGCAACCGCTCAGGCAGTGCGGCGCGAAACAACTCGTACTCGGTATGCGCGATACCGTCCGCATGGCCCCAGGTCTCCGAGAAATTGAGACCAATCCGATCCGGGTCCCGCTCCGCGATGAGCTTGCCGAGGTGCGCCCACTGTTCGCCATCCTCTTCCTTGTTCCAGGCGCCTGCAAATATCTCGCCGACCGCATACCGGGACACGCTCAACGTCTCGAGTGGCTGACCGTCCCCGGGGTCGGTAATCATCAGGACCGTCGTGCGCCGGGCCGCGTGCCATCGAGCTGGCAGGAAGGTCTTGATCACCGGGTCTTCGTTGTATTCCCGCGAGATAATGATCCACATGTCGATACCGGTTTTGCGCATCAAATCGGGCAGTACCGTCTCGACCCGGTCTTTGAGCAGCATATCGATCGTATCGGCGCGGTCCCGCATGGACAGCACCTTGGGATCGGCGATGGCAACGCCGGTGACGGACAAAATAGCGAGAAAGGCGAGCAGTCTTCTTGTCATTGTTGGATCTCCCATGGACCCATGCATTGTGCCGTTTGCCGGGACGGGGAGCAAAGCCGGCTTTGCGCTACACTCTCATCATGAGGCAAACATTTCTGATCCTGGCTGTCCTGGCCCTGGCCACCACTGCGCAACCGGCCGAACTCGTGCCCCGTGACGTCAACGTATACGGGCAATACATCCACTACGCCGAAACCGGCAACGGCCCGCCGATCGTTTTGCTGCACGGTCTTTGGGGTGGCTTGAATGAATGGGAACCGATCATCGATCCACTGGCCGAAAACCATCGGGTTATCGTCATGGACTTCATCGGGTTTCACAATTCCGACAAGCCGGACGTTCACTACCACAACGCCCTGCTCGCCCAGTTTCTCGCCGGGTTTATCGAAGCGCTTGAGTTGAGAGATGTAATCCTGATGGGCCACGCGATGGGGGCAAACACGGCTACCTACACGGCGTATCATCACCCGGAGAGAATTGCCGGGCTGATCCTTGTGGATGGCGCGGGTTACCGAAACCCGGATCGGGACTTAAGTCAGCCGTTATCGGAAGGCATGATTCGCTTTCGCCGCGTCGCGACGGGCTCCAGCCTCGCAACAACGCGCGGACTGCTCGAGCGACGGGTTTACAACCCGAATGACGTCACCGACGAATGGGTCGAGAATGCTTTCCGGATGTGGGTGAACTCGGCAGCGGCAATCGGCGACATGTTGCTCGAAGGCGGTGACCTGACGGAAGAAGAAATGCGCCAGATCAAGCTGCCGACGCTGGTCGTGTGGGGTGCGGAAGACAAAGTATTCTCACCCGGCAATGCCGAGCGGCTCAGCAATGACATCGAGGGTTCAGTGGTACGCATTATCGACCGCGCCGGCCATTTGCCGCAGGTGGAAGCTACGGAAGCATTCCTCGACGCCGTCCTCCCTTTCCTGATCAACACAGCACCGACACGCCATGAAGACATTGACCCGCTTTAATATCTGCCTCATCGTCCTGCTCGTATCAATGAACGTCACCGCCGATGATCGTCTCGAAGGTGCCTGGGAGCGCGTCTCGTTGACGAATACCCGAACCGGCGAGTCACCCGAAGCGGCCAACCGCCGGGGCCTTTTGATCATGGCCCACGGTCACTATTCGATGATGACGATGAATCCCGACCGGGCGTTCATTGCCGACGACGAGGTTGCCGGGATGCCCGCCACGGATCAGATCGCCTACCTTAGGGCGTGGCTCGATATTAACGGTCATACAGGTCGGTACGAGGCGGCAAACGGGAAGCTCGTGTGGTACCGGGACATTTCCGAGAATCCGCGGGAAGTCGGCACGACATCCAATCTCAATTACGAGTGGCGGGACGACCTGCTAGTCATTTACTTCACGCTCCCGAATGGCGATCGTTACGACTGGGTATGGAGGAAGCGGTATCCCCCGCCCCGGTATCCTGCGGGGGCAGATAAACACTGACCCCAATCCCTGATCTGAGCGTCGGGTGGGGAGTCGCCCATCGTCAAGCGTTATTCCCCAAACTTTGAACCATTTTTAATCGCCAGCGAGGTCGGCGTACACCGCCGCCAGCATGGACGCAGAACCACCAATGCGGCCACTGGCTGCCCAGCGTTCATCGTACTCCGCGGTCAGTCCCGCACCCTGTATCTCCTCCAGCGACATGCCATCGCGAATAGCCGCCGCAACGCGGTCCCGGATCGTCACCAGCATGTCACGGAATGCCGCAACCTCGGCAATATTCGAGATACCGCCGTGGCCTGGAATTATTTTCGTTTCCTCGTCAGAAACAGCCAGTAAAAGATTCAGCGCATCGATCGTGCCGATGAAACTACCGCCGTTGTTGAGATCGATAAAGGGAAAGGTCGTCGTTCGATACACGTCGCCTGTGTGCACGACGTTGGAGCCCATAAACCGGATGAACACGTCACCATTGGTATGTGCGTCCGGCACCTTGAAGACGTGCACGGTTTCCCCGTTGATGTGAAAGGACAATTCATCATTGAAGGTGATCAGTGGCGGCTCTTGAGCATAGCCCGCAATCGCCATCTGCGTACGCACGTTGTCGTGTCCGAAGATCGTCGTCCCCATTTCCCCGAAGTTTTCATTGCCCCCGGTATGGTCGGGATGCATGTGCGTGTTGACCAGGAACCGAATCGGCGCATCGGAGATATCCCGGATAGCGTCAACGATGCGCCCTGTCAGTGGCGCATATTGATCGTCGATCAGGAAGACTCCGTCTTCGCCAACGAACAGGCCGATATTGCCGCCTTGTCCTTCGACATAGCTGACATTGCCGGCCACAGGATGCACCGTAATGACGACGTCATCGAAGTCCTGGGCCACCGCCAGAGCGGGCGCTAACAAGGCTGTGGAAAGGCATGCAATCTGAACAGACTTCAACATTTTCAGTTCCCCCGGGGTGGCCGATAATTGCTTGCGGTTACGCTGTCTGAGACTAGCCTAATCACTGGTCCTGCGCCAATCGCCCCATTGCTGCGGTATGATTCCATGGCATCGGTGGTCCAGCACCAGAAAAACATCGAAAACGGGGGATCCAATGAAGCGCAAGCTCTTAATCGCCGCCATCGCGGCGCTGTCACTTATTCAGTTCGCCTACGCCCAGGACGAAGCCATTGCGGTCGAAGGTCCACCGCAACCCCTGACCGGCCTGAAAGCTGAAGCCGTCGAGATGGTCGCTGACAACGCGAAGCTGACCCAGGAAATCGTCGACAGTTTGTTTTCCTTTGGCGAACTCGGCTTCCAGGAATTTGAAACCCAGCGTTACCTGACAGAGATTCTCGAATCGAATGGTTTCGCGGTCGAACAGGGCGTTTCGGGCATACCGAGTGCCTGGTGGGCCACCTGGGGCAGCGGCAAACCCGTGATTGCTCTCGGTTCGGACGTTGACGGCATCCCGAAATCATCGCAGACGCCCGGCGTTGCCTATCGAAAACCGATGGTGGAAGGCGCGCCTGGACATGGTGAAGGACATAACTCGGGACAGGCCGTCATCATCACTGCCGCGCTTGCTGTCAAAGACATCATGGAACGGGACGGCCTTCCGGGCACCATCGTGATCTGGCCGGGCATCGCGGAAGAACTCGTCGCGACGAAAGCCTGGTTCGCAAGGGATGGTCGCTTTGATGGTGTCGATGCCGTGCTGTTTACGCACGTCTCCAACTCTTTACGGACGAGTTGGGGCCAGGCAACCGGTACCGGACTGGTCTCAGTCGAATACCAGTTTGACGGCGCAGCGGCGCATGGCGCAGGCGATCCCTGGAAGGGGCGCAGTGCCCTCGATGCGGTCGAACTCATGAACGTCGCCTGGAACTTTCGACGTGAGCACCTGCATCCGCTCCAGCGGTCGCATTATGTCATTGTCGATGGTGGCGATCAGCCCAACGTCGTGCCATCGAAGGCCTCGGTCTGGTATTTCATTCGGGAAATCGCCGCAGACGGTATTCGAGAAAACTTCGCCACGCTGCAGCGCATCGCGGAAGGCGCAGCGATGATGACCGACACTGGCGTCAGCCGGCGCATCATTGGCGCTGCCTATCCGCGCCATTTCAATCGTCCGATTGCAGAAGCCATGCACGAGAACATCCGTTCGGTGGGAATGCCCGAATGGTCTGAAGATGACCAGCAGTTTGCGCGTGCCTTCCAGGCTTACATGCGCCGTTTCGATCTCAGTGGTCGAGCCAGGGAACTGGATGGCCTCAGGTTGGAAGTTGACGAACTTCAGGCCCCGCTCGATGAACCGAAATCCGGGGGATCCGATGACATCGGTGACGTCTCATGGAACGTGCCTACGGTAACACTACGCTTTCCGTCGAATATCGAAGGTGCCACATTTCATCACTGGTCCAGCGGTATTGCGATGGCAACACCCATCGCACATAAGGGTGCCACAGCAGGCGCAAAGGTTGTCGCAGCAACGATGCTGGATTTGATTTCGGATGACGAGCTTGTCGATGACGCCTGGACCTATTTCCGCGAAGAACAGACAGCGAACGAAACCTATGTTCCCTTCATCGGTCCGGACGATCCACCGGCTATTGAGAAAAACGCTCAGATCATGAATACCTACCGGGAGAAGATGCGCGAGTTCTATTACGACCCATCTCGGTACGACACGTACCTGGAACAGCTCGGCATCGATTATCCGCAGCTCGAAGACCCGGACGCTGAAAAAGAAGAATGACGCCGCCAGGCAGTAACGATGAGAAAACTGATTACGGGCACCACCGCACTCTTTTGCACCATCGCCGGCATGGCGGCCGGACTGTGGCAGTCCGGCTCCGGCGAGGTCGAATGGATCTCGCAGGACGCTGGCAATACGATCAAGGATGAGACCGCGCAGAAGGACGTGACGCCACGCATCGAGTTTCGATGCACGCCGGGTGACCCGGCGATCACGGCGCGGGTCGATTGGTCAAGATTCATCTCTTCATTCAGTACCGAGGTCGGGTTCAAAGTCGACGATGGCCGCATCATGTGGCTGAAGTGGCGGGTGGACGGTAGCGAAAAAGTAACCTACAGCCCATCAGGGGATGATTCGGCGCGCCTTATCGAGGCCATGAAAGGCGGTCAGACGCTGACGGTCGATGTGGCGCCCTACTCTGAAGGGCCGGTCGTCGTGACCTACGACCTGGCAGGATTTTCGGAATCGCTGGACGCGCTGCGCGCGAGTTGCCAGTAAGCCGAACGAGTTCGAGACCGCGTCAGTCGCCCTCGCCCTCAACGCCCAGCCGTTCGTGCATGATCGGACTCGTCGTCGTGTATTGCACGTGCACCTTTTTATCCGGTTCGATTCGCTGCTTGATAGCGAATGCGGCGAGAGCCGCCTCGTGAAATCCGCACAGAATCAGCTTCTTCTTGCCTGGATAGAAATTAATATCACCGACGGCATGGATGCCGGGTTCTGAGGTTTCGAATTTCTCGGTATCAACGTTGATCGTCTTGCGATTAATGTCGAGTCCCCAGTCGGCGATAGGACCGAGCTTGGGCGCGAGACCGAAGAACACGAGCACGTGATCAGCCTCGACCTCGACGGCATCCCCTTCCTTTGGCTGAATGACGATAGACCTCACCTGGCCGTCTTCGCCGTTCAGTGCCGACGCCTTGGCGCTCGTGATCTCATCGATCACCCCATCGGCTACGAGTTGCTTCATCTTGTTCACGGAGTCCGGCATGGCCCGGTATTCCTCGCGACGATGAACCAGCGTAATTTTCTCGGCTTTGCCGGCGAGCTCGATGACCCAGTCCAGCGCTGAATCACCACCGCCGAGAATCACCAGTTTCTTACCGGCGAATCGAGACGGATCCTTTACGCGGTAATGCAGGGAGATGTCGGCCATCTCCTCCGCATTCGACAAGCGGATGGGCCGTGGCTGAAAAGAACCGACACCCGCGGCAATCACGACAGCTTTGCAATTGAACTGCTTGCCTGCGCTGGTTTCGATGTTGAACGTATCATCGTCCTGGCGCTCGACCCCCTGGACTTCCTCGCCAAGGTGCAAACCGCAGTCGAAGGGTTCGATCTGTTTCAGGATCGCGTCGGTCAATTCCTGTCCCGTGCACTCGGGAATGGCTGGAATGTCGTAGATCGGCTTGTCCGGATACAACTCGGTACACTGCCCGCCCGGCTGGCGGATCGAATCGATAACTTGCGCCTTGAGGCCGAGAAGACCCAGCTCAAAAACCTGGAACAGGCCGCAGGGCCCTGCCCCAACCACGACAACATCAGTACTGATCACTTATATGGTTCCTCAAAAATGGCTAGCGCATTGTCCTGTGATTGGCAGCGGTCTGCAACGGCTGGTCGATTCGCTTGCGGAATTCCTGGAATCAATGGCTTTTGCGATATTCCAGCTTTGAGGGATCGCATTCAGGGAAGAATCCGGCCGGGCTGGGGCTCAATGCCAGCCAATGATCCTGCTCGCTCTTCAATGCCACGCCGGGAAAGTCGACGCCGAGGTCCAGCAGGTCGATGATCTGCTGAAAATGCAGGTGCGGCGGCCAGTTGCCATTGCTCGGTGGCTCCCCTACAGCCGCGATCCGTTGTCCGGCAGTCACCGACTCGCCGACAGCGACGCGATGCAGCGTGTCCAGTGACAGGTGGCCGTACAGCGTGTGGAAGTTCGTGTCCGGTGTGGCATGACGAACGATGACGACCGGGCCGTAATCGAGTTCGTTATCGTTGTTTGCAACGTATGCGATCACACCATCCAGCGGGGTGCAGACGGGCGTGCCGGCGGCACAAAACACGTCAATACCCATATGGATGGTTCGCATTTCGCTGGAATCGCCCACGAAGGCATCCGTCGTATACAACTCGCGGGGCTCCGCCCAGCGACCGAAAGCAAAGCGAGTGCCGGCTTCTGCCATTTTGCGATCAATTAATGCCGATAGTGCGCCGACGTCGAGGCCGGCCACGGGTCGGTCAAACAGGGTCGCGCCGGTGCTGAGATCGAGGACGATTGCCCGACCGTCCGTTTCAATGACCGCTGCAGTCATTCGGGCGACAGCACGCGCCCATGGAACGCCGTGGTCAGCGCCCCGTTTTCCCGCGCCACCTCGCCATTCACAATCACGATATCGAAGCCATCGGCGAGCCGCAGCGGGTCGGGGTAGCTGGCAGTCTCCCGGACCTTCAACGGATCGAAAATGATGATGTCCGCTTTTCGGTTTGCTTCGATGACGCCGCGATCCTCGATACGCAGGATGCCGGCGGCAAAGGATGTCATCTTCGCGACGGCCTCCGGCAACGTGAGGACACCGCGCTCATTGACGTAGGTCTCGATGATCTTTGCAAACGTGCCATGACCGCGCGGATGAAAGCCCGTTGGACTGCCATCAGAACAGACACCCACGTTCGGATCCTGCAGCAAACGTGCCTGCAGTTCGTCGTTCATCACGAAATAGGCACCGGACGCACCACGTGGTCCGATCACATCAATCAGTACATCCTCGAAAGGCATCTCCAATTCATGTGCAACATCGGCAAGTGTTTTCCCTGTCCAGGGGGCGGTGCCGAGCAAGGTCGCCTCTGGACCGTTACGCTGATTGACCCGGTTGCGCAGATACTCGGCCAGTTCGTCGCGCCGCTCGATCTTCGCAACATCGAATTGCTCCTGCGTCTTGGCCCACACCGGAAACACGATGGCGATACCTGTATAACTCGCGGAATAAGGATAGATTTCGGCCGTGATATCGATGCCCTTGGCCCGCGCATCATCCAGGATGCCGAGGATTTCCGCGGCGCGTTCCGCGCCGCTGCCATAAACCGATTTCAGGTGCGAGATATGGACGCGCGCATCGTCACCCTGCTCCAGGAGTTCCGCGATCGAATCTTCCAGCGCATGATCGTCTTCGTTTCTCATGTGACTCATGATCATGCGGTCGTTGGCACCCACAATCCTGGCGAGCGCCCGCAGCTCACTGGTATCCGCATTGAGGCCCGGATTGTATTCGAGCCCCGAACTCATGCCGAAGGTGTAATCGAGCGTCTCGTCGAGCAGGTCGAGCATGCGCTGGAGGTCTTCCGGCTCCGGCTCGGTCGACCGGCCGATACCGACCTGGTTTCGCAGGGTGCCGTGACCTACGAACATGACGAGGTTGGTGCCGATACCGCCAGCCTCGACGTCAGCCATCCAGCCAGACAAGGGCTGCACGTCGGGGCTGGAACCGTCCTGCCCCAGGGTGATCGTCGTCACCCCCATCGCAAGGAAGTTTTCCATCTCGGGTGTCTCGAGCGGATTACCGTGCGAATGCAGGTCGATGAATCCCGGCGCAACCACCCTGCCGCCGGCATCGATGATGCGTTTCACCCGATTGCTGCGATCCGCGTCCGTCAATGCAGCATCGCCCACGAAAACGATTTGATCGCCGACGACAACCACATCTGCATCGATCGCGTCATTACCCAGTCCGTCGAGCACGCGAGAGTTTTCGATGACGAGGTCTATCGACCCGTACTCCGGCAGGAAGGGTCCGGCCGCAGGCTGGCAGGCGACGAGGAATGCAGTCGCAATCAGTAAAGCCGGTGCGCTATTCATCGTCGCCGTCCCGGTCCGTACGATAGCGTTCAAACCACGCAATAATATTGTCAACCTTGGCCACCAGTCGCGACGGCCTGCCGGCAATACCGTGAGACGAGCCGGGAACACGCACCATTACGACGTCTACGCCTTTCAATGTCAGCGCCTGGTATAGCTGCTCGGTTTCCGACATGGGTGTCCGATAGTCTTCCTCACCCGTGATCAACATGGTCGGCGTCACCATGTTGCCGACCAGCGACAGCGGTGAGCGCTGCCAGTAATGGTCGAATTGCTCCCACGGCATGCCAGGGAACTGGTGCGAAATCTGTCCGATGTAGGAATCCGCTGTCAGTGTTTTGCTGATCCAGTTGACGACAGGCTTGGCGACGGCCGCTGCCCGGAACCGGTCGGTCAGGCCGATCGCATAGGCGCTGGCGATACCACCCGCCGAGCCACCTGTAATAAAGAGGTTATCGGCATCCGCAATGCCGAGTTCGACCATCGCATCAACGCCCGAGTCGTGATCGGCAAAGTCATCCGGGCTCGAATACTTGTTGTGCAGCAACATGCCGAACGCTTCGCCATAGCCGCTGCTGCCACGATGGTTGTCATAGAACACGACGTAGCCGGCTGCGGCCATCAACTGCATCTCGGCGGAAAAGTAGGGCCCGTAGGCCAGCGTCGGTCCGCCATGAATCTCGAGAATCAGCGGATGGGCGGTGCCTTCTTCATAACCGGGCGGCGTGATGTACCAGCCCTGGATTTCCTGGCCGTCGAGCTTTGATTCGTAAGTAATCCCGGTGACCTGCCCCAGCGCACGGTCGTCCAGCAAATCCTCGTTGAGAGCGGTCAAGACTGTACCGCCTCGGCGCGACGCCACGGCAACGTCGGCTGGCCGATAGGCCGTACCGGCGGTGTAAGCCACCGTACCGCCATCAGACACCGTATAGCTGCCACTCATGTAAGGCCTGCCCAGGGAAGTGCTGCCCAGGCCCTCGGCGACGACCGTCATGTCGCCATCGAGATTCGTGCTCGCCACTTTGCGCACCGCGCGGTCGTCGTACTGAAAGAAAATACGCCTGTCGCCCGCCCAGCGAACATTACTTGCGGATCGATCAAGAGCTGCCGTCAATGGCCGGTCATCACTGCCGTCAATGGCCATGACGTGCAGCACACGCGTGTTGTAGATGACCATGCGATTGGCGTTGTATATATAGGCGACGTTCCGGCCGTTGGGCGACACGGTGGGTGACGACTCGCTGCCAGGCTGATCGGTGAGTTGCGTCAACGTGCCATCAATGACGGATACCGAGTAGATATCCGACTCACCGGATTCCAGTTGCCATCCATCGTTCCGGTTTGACGAAAAAAGGATGTTGTCGCCATCGGGCGTCCAGGAGAATGGACTGTCATGATCGTAGTCGCCGCTGGTCACCTGTCGAGGCGTCCCGCCATCCGACGGCACAACGAAAATGTGGTCATGTGCCGGCTCCAGGAATCCGCGACCATCCCAACGATATTGCGGGGTATCGATGACCTTGACAGGGTCCGACCATTCCGCCCCTTCCGGCTTCGGACGCGGCTCCGCGAGGGGTTTTGTCTCCGCGGGCACCGGCATGGAAAAGGCGAGCCAGCGGCCATCAGGCGACCACGACAGACCGGATGGTTCGCGCTGCAAATTTGCAACCAGCGCTGTCAGGCCGGAGTCCATCCAGCGGACGAAAATACCGGTGCCGGTGTCGGTGGACTGGATGTAAGCTATTCGCGAGCTGTCAGCGGACCAACGCGGCGACGACGCGCTTTTCGTTCCGGAGACCAGGGGGCGGTGCTGGCCGCCATCCAGTTTAATGGCCCAGATATTGGAACGGGTATCGTCCTTCATGATGTCGTTGCTGCGACGCGTGTAAACGATGTGCGAACCGTCCGGCGCGATTCGCGGATCGTTCGCGTATTCAAGTTCGAAAACGTCCTCGGCCCTGAATGGTTTGATGTCGTCGGCAAATGCTGCGGAAGAAACAGCGATTGGCAGCAGAGCCAGCACGATGTTTTTGATCATTGTTGAATCCTCAGATTCGATATTGTGCAATTTGTACTTCGGGCCCGTAGTCCGCGTAATCCCCATCGGTTCGCTTGCCACGGAATTCCGACCAGTTGATTGTCTTATAGCGTGCCGGACGCTCGTCGCTCACAACGCTGGGCAGTGGACTGACGCTGGTATCCGCGGTTGGATTGAAGAAAAAGGGAATGCTGTAGCGGTCCGTTTGTTCCATCGCGAGAACGCGATGAATGGCCGCCTGGTAAATGTCGTTCGACCAGACCTGCATCATGTCCCCGGTGTTAATGACGAACGCGCCAGGTGTGGGCTCGATGTTGTGCCAGCAGCCATCGCGAAATACCTGCAATCCGCCGACGTCATCCTGCATCAATACGGTCAGGGCCCCGGCGTC